>CAYXMO010000502.1:0-2549 GCA_964465935.1 uncultured Rhizobium sp. | reverse complement strand
CCAGCCGCCGAAGGGATCGTTCTGCGGCACGCCGTCCAGCGTCACCAGGGCGCGGCCGGCGCCCGACGGTGCGATGGAGCGCAGCGAAATGCCTTGGGTCGTCGGATTGGCCGAGAGCGAGGAGTCGCGGCGGAACAGCGACAGTCCGGGCACTTGGGAGAGCGCATGATCCAGCTCGGTGGCGTCGCGAATGTCCCTGGCGTCCAGCGCCGCGACCGAGAACGCGGCATTGCCGACCGGATCGGGCGGAGCTGCGGTCACGACCACGGTCTCGATCGGCGCGGCGGTGGCTGACGCCGCATACAGCACCAGCGCTGACGCGCAGAGAAGAGCTCGGCGAAGCGGCATGACGCCGACACTACATAACCTCTCCCGCTTGCGGGAGAGGTCGTGAGCGCCGCGAGCGGGTGAGGGCAGGCAGTCCCGCGCCGCCCCTCACCCGAAAAATGCTGCGCATTTTTCGACCTCTCCCGTGAACGGGAGAGGTTATTGACTCTCGGCGCTATTTCGTACATTGTATGCGTACATCGTACGGGACGCTATGCCCAAAGAGCTTTCCTTGGAAGACTTCGAAGCGGTCCGCGCCAAGATCGGCGCCGCGGCCACCGCGCTCTATGCCGCCAAGGGCGAAGGCGCGATCACCATCCGCGACATCGCCGCCAAGCTTGGGCGCTCGCCCATGGGGCTCTACCGCTATTTCGCCGACCGCGAGGAGATTCTCGCCTTCGTCCGCGCCGACGCCTTCGACCGCTTCGCCGACGCCCTGGAAGCGGCGTTCGCGAGCGGCGGCGACGCCTTCGCCCGTGCTCGCGCCGTCGGGCGCGCCTATCTCGATTTCGCGCTGAAGAATCCCAATGCCTATCGTCTGATGTTCGACCTGTCGCCGCCGGACGAGGCGCGCCATCCCGAACTGCGCCGCGCCGGCAAGCGCGCCGGCGAGACGGTGACGCGGCATGTGAAGGACCTCGCCGCCGCCGGCATCGTGCAGGGCGATCCCAAGATCATCGGCAACGCGCTGTGGGCGGCGTCGCATGGCGTGATCGTGCTGCACTTGGCGGGCCGCCTGCCCGCGGGCATGAAAGTCGAAGACCTCTATTTCGAGACCATGCGGCTGACCTTCCGCGGCGCGCGCACGCCCGCGGCGGCGCGGCGGCTGAAGGCGGTGAAGGCATGAGCACGATGGCAACAACGTTCCTGGTCAAGCGCGGCAATCTGCATGACGGCAAGTTCGTCAGCGCGCCACTCGCGCCAAAACAAGGCGGAGCGATCCTTCGCGTCGACCGCTTCGCGCTGACCTCGAACAACGTCACCTATGCCGCGTTCGGCGAAGCGATGAAATACTGGAATTTCTTTCCGGCGTCGGAAGAAGCCTTCGGCGTCATCCCGGTCTGGGGCTTCGGCACCGTCGTCGAGTCGGACGCGGAGGGGTTGAAGATCGGCGACCGTTTCTACGGCTACTACCCGTTCGGCAGCCATGTCGCGGTCGAGCCGGTGCGTGTCGCCGCCAGCGGATTCGTCGACGGCGCGGCGCATCGCCAGCCGATGGCGCCGATTTACAGCCAGTATGTCCACACCGCGACCGACCCGCTCTACCATCCGGCGACGGAAGGCGAGCAGCTTCTGCTGCGCCCGCTGTTCTCGACCGCGTTCCTGATCGACGATTTTCTGGCCGACTCGAACTTCTTCGGCGCCGAGGCGGTGCTGCTGTCGAGCGCGTCGAGCAAGACGGCGTTCGCCTCGGCTTATCTGCTCAAGAAGCGCGGCGGGGCTGAGATCATCGGCCTGACGTCGAAAGCAAACGAGGCCTTCGTGACGTCGCTCGGCTGCTACGACCGCGTCGTCACCTACGACAGTCTCACCGCGCTGCCGGCGTCGCTCGCCGCCGCCTATGTCGACATGGCGGGCAATGCGCAGCTGCGCGCCGCGATCCATCGTCATTTCGGGGATGCCCTGAAATACGATTGCGCCGTGGGCGCGACCAATTGGGACGCCGACCGCAGCGGCGCCGGCGAAAAGCTTCCTGGTGCGCCGACCCAGATGTTCTTCGCCCCGACGCTGGCCGCCAAGCGCGTCGCCGACTGGGGCGCCAAGGCGTTCGGCGAGAAGCTCGGCACCGCCTGGCACGATTTCCTGCGCGCGGCGCGCAATCCGGCCGCGCCCTGGCTGCGCATCGTCGCCGGCAGCGGCCAGGCGCAAGCCGCCGCGCTCTACGCCGAGGTGTTGAGCGGCAAGACGCCGCCGCGTGACGGCATCGTCATCACCATTTGAAATTGGCAACCCAAGGACACCCCCATGGCTCTCAAAGGCGCATTGACCAAGAAGCTTTCCGTGCCGGTGATCGGCTCGCCGCTGTTCATCATCTCGGGTCCCGAATTGGTGCTGGCGCAGTGCAAGGCCGGGATCATCGGCTCGTTCCCGTCGCTCAACGCGCGGCCGATTTCGATGCTCGACGAATGGCTGCACCGCATTACCGAGGAGCTGGCGGCCTGGGACCGCGCCCATCCCGAGAGCCCGTCGGCGCCGTTCGCGGTCAACCAGATCGTGCACAA
>CAYXMO010000501.1:0-2551 GCA_964465935.1 uncultured Rhizobium sp. | reverse complement strand
CTTCCGAAGTGGCGGCAGAGCGGGCTCACACTTTCTTCGCGGCGATCAGGTATTCGCGGTTGCCGTCGCCGCCTTCGATCGGGCTTTCCATGCGGCCGATGACGGTCCAGCCGGCCTGGCCGGCGATCCATTCGGCGATGTCCTTGACCGCGCTGTCGCGCGCCGCTGCGTCCTTGACGATGCCGCCCTTGTCGATGGCGAAGCGCCCGACCTCGAATTGCGGCTTGACCAGCGCCACCAGCCAGGCGCCGCTCGCGGCCAGCGCGAGCGCCGGCGGCAGCGCGAGCTTGAGGCCGATGAAGCTGACGTCGACCACCACCGCGGCGGGCGCCTCGGGCACGTCGGTTTTGCTCAAGGCGCGGGCGTTGACGCCATCGCAAGAGATCACCCGCTCGTCGTTGCGCACCTTGGGATGCATCTGGGCGTGGCCGACATCGACGGCATAGACTTTGGCGGCGCCGCGCTCCAGCAGCACCTGGGTGAAGCCGCCGGTCGAAGCGCCGACGTCGAGGCAGATCAGGCCTTGCGGCGACAGCTCGAAGGCCTCGAGCGCCGCAGCCAGCTTGAGCGCGCCGCGCGACACATAGGGATGCGGTTTGACGTATTCGATCTGGGCATCGGGGTCCAAGGTGCGCGACGGCTTGATCACGATCTCGCCGTTGACCTTCAGGCGCCCGGAACGGATCGCGGATTGCGCTTCGGTGCGGCTCTTGGCGTAGCCGTGCTCGACCAGGAAGACGTCGGCGCGGCGGCTTTCTTCGGTGGATGGCGTGCTCATCTTCTCACTCGTTCATGGGACGCGCCGCCATCCCAACAGCTGCGTCCGTTTCGTGTTTTCGATTTGCGCGCAGGAACCGAGCCCAATACGCGCGAAGAGAGTGTGACCGCGGGAGCGGGTTGCGGCAAGCAGAGTTTTCCTCAGCTCTTACCGGGTCGAAAATTTACGCGCGCTGCGCGTCGTTGGCTTCCTGGGGGCGGCCGAGCGCCTTGAGCGCCGCCGCGACGATCGCCTTGGCGTCGAGGCCGGCGGCGGCATACATCTTTTCCGGCGTGTCCTGGTCGATGAAATGATCCGGCAGGACCATCGGGCGAATCTTGAGGCCGCGGTCGAGCAGCCCTTCGCTCGCCAGATACTGCATCACATAGGCGCCGAAGCCGCCGACCGCGCCTTCCTCTATCGTGATCAGCACTTCGTGGTTCTGCGCCAGGCGGCGAACCAGTTCGGTGTCGAGCGGCTTGGCGAAGCGGGCGTCGGCGACCGTCGCCGATAGTCCGTAGCCGGACAATTTCTCGGCGGCGAGCAGCGCCTCGGCGAGGCGGGTGCCGTAGGACAGGATGGCGATAGAGCTGCCCTCCTTCCAGACCTTGCCCTTGCCGATCTGGAGCGGCACGCCTTCGAGCGGCCGCTCAATCGTGCCCCAGCCTTCGCCGCGCGGATAACGCAGCGCCGATGGCCGGTCGTCGATCTGCGCCGTCGTCGCGACCATGTGGACCAGCTCGGCTTCGTTGGCGGCGGCCATCAGCACGAAATTGGGCAGCGTGCCGAGATAGGCGATGTCGAACGAGCCGGCATGGGTCGGGCCGTCGGCGCCGACCAGGCCGGCGCGGTCCATCGCGAAGCGCACGGGGAGCGACTGGATCGCGACGTCGTGCACCACCTGGTCGTAGGCGCGCTGCAGGAAGGTCGAGTAGATCGCGCAATAGGGCTTCATGCCGTCGGCGGCGAGGCCGGCGGCGAAGGTCACGGCGTGCTGCTCGGCGATGCCGACGTCGAAGGTTCGTGTCGGGAAGACCTGCTGGAAGAGGTCGATGCCGGTGCCGGACGGCATCGCAGCGGTGATCGCAACGATGCGGCTGTCCTTCTTGGCCTCCATGATGAGGCTTTCGCCGAACACTTTCTGGTAGGCCGGCGCCTTGGAGTTCGACTTCTTCTGCTCGCCGGTGATGACGTCGAACTTGGCGACGCCATGATATTTGTCGGCCGCGGCTTCGGCCGGCGCGTAGCCCTTGCCCTTCTTGGTCACGACATGGATGAGAACGGGGCCGTTCTTCATGTCGCGGACGTTCTCGAGCACCGGGATCAGATGATCCAGATTGTGGCCGTCGATCGGGCCGACGTAGTAGAAGCCGAGCTCCTCGAACAGCGTGCCGCCGGTGACCATGCCGCGGGCATATTCCTCGGCGCGGCCGGCAGCGACCTTCATCGGGCGCGGCAGGTGCTTGGCGATGCGCTTGCCGATGTTGCGCAGGCCGCGATAGGAGCGGCTCGATACCAGACGCGCGAGATAGGCGCTCATCGCCCCGACCGGCGGCGCGATCGACATGTCGTTGTCGTTGAGGATGACGATGAGGCGCGCGTCCATCGCGCCGGCGTTGTTCATCGCCTCATAGGCCATGCCGGCGCTCATCGCGCCGTCGCCGATCACCGCGATGACGTTGCCGCTTTCGCCTTTCAGATCGCGCGCCACCGCGAAACCGAGGCCGGCGGAAATCGAGGTCGAGGAATGAGCCGCGCCGAACGGATCGTATGCGCTCTCGGCACGTTTGGTGA
>CAYXMO010000500.1:0-2558 GCA_964465935.1 uncultured Rhizobium sp. | reverse complement strand
TGTGCCATGGCGTCTTGATGTTCTCGTCGGGCGAAGTGCCCGACCTGCGCATGGCTTCGCCCGAAGTGTGGAACCAGTACGACGCCATCGTGCTCGACGGCGCGCTGCAGGACGCCGGTATGGCCTCGTTCAAGGACATTCTCGGCCCCGACGACGTCAAGGCGATCCGCGCCTATGCGCTGCAGCAGGCACAAGGGCTCTACGCCAGCAAGCACCCGGCGACGCCGCCGCCCGCTCCGACGCCGCCGGCGCATTGAGGATGTCGTGAAGCGCGGGATCGCCCTTGCAAGCGCCATCATGAGCTGCGCGCTCGCGGCTGCCGCTCGCGCGGAGCCGGCGGATCATCCGGCAGACCCGATATACACACAGGCGGTGGCGCCGCCGGAGTCGCCGTCTCAGCCGAGCCGCGCCGTCGGCCGCACCCACGATTGCAGCGTGTACTATCCGCGGCTGTCGAAGCTGATGGACGAGGCCGGCTATGTCTTCCTGGGCTACGACGTCGGCGCCGACGGTGCCATCGTCAATGTCCGCCTCTTCGGATCGAGCGGCTTTAAGCGCCTGGACGACGCCTCTCTCGCTTGCGTGCACGAGAAATGGCAAAACACGCCGGCCACCAAGGACGCTGTGGCGGTCGCCTCGCCCGACCATCACGCCGCGTTGCGGTTCTGGCTGTCGGGGATGGAGCCGGAGGACGATCTGTTCGCGCGCGGCGTGGTCGAATATTCCAGAGGCGATTTCGCGGCGGCGCTTGCTACCTTCGATGCCGAGCTCGCTGCCAAGCCGGACTCCGCCCGCGCCTACCGCGCCCGCGCCGCGGTCTACGAAGCCTCCGGCCAGCACCGGCGCGCCCTGGAGGATGTCGCCAAGGCCGACGCGCTCTCGCCGCCGCGCTGACCGTTTGAGGATGCCGCTCCCATGAGATCGCCGATGCCTGTCGCGGTGGCCTTGATGGCCGCGCTTGGGAGCCTGCCCGGCGCCGCCGCGGCGCCAGTGATCAAGTACAGCCACGCCGTCGGCAACACGCATGACTGTTCCAGCTACTATCCGGTCGCGTCGCAAAGCAACAGCGAGACCGGCGACGTCCTGGTCGGCTACGATGTCGGCGCCGACGGCGCGATCTCCAACGTGCACCTGATCGAAAGCAGCGGCACCACGCGGCTGGACGACGCGGCGCTCGCCTGCGTCCGCGAAGCCTGGCGCAACACGCCGGCGACGCTGGACGGCGTGCCGGCCAACTCGCCGGGATATCAGGCGATCATCCGCTTCTACACCGGCAATGCGATGACGGCGGAGGATCTCTTCCAGCGCGCCCAGGCGATGGAGACGCTGGGCAAGCACGGCCTGGCGATCGGTCTGTTCAGCCAGGCGCTGGCGATCCGGTCGAACTACCCCGCGGCCTACCGCGCCCGCGCCCGCGTCTACGAAGAAGTCGGCCAGCACGCCTTCGCAGCCTCGGACACCGCCAAGGCCGACACGCTGGAGAAGCCGCGGTAAGGCCCATCCCTCGCCCCCGCGAAGCGGGGGAGAGGGTCAGGATGAGGGGGTGGTGCGGGAAGAGCTGTTCGAGCCGAACTGGAGGCATCGTTACGGTTTGAAATCTTGCTCGGGCCTGCGCTCCAGCAACCACCGGATTTTGTCTCCGATTTCGATGAGCACCCCGAGCGAGGCGAGGACGGCGGCGGTCAGCACAAGATTGGCAGGCGTGTCCAGGAAGGCAGGAAATCGCGGTGGGACTTTGCCCAGCCGCGCGAGCTCGCCGCTCAAGTCATAGAAATAGCGCCACAGCCAGACCTGGGTGATCGCATATAGTGCCGCCAGGACCCAAAGGCCTATCGCGAATTTGTTGCGCGGTTTTTTCATCGGTGTCTCCTCTGCATCGGATCGGCTCAGACTGGTCTTCGCAGTTCGGCGAACATCCTCTCCCAAGAGCTGACAAAGAGTCTTTCCTAGACATTAAATCCTACAACCGGTACTTGTATCGTTCTTCCCGCACCCCATATCCCGCCCGTAACCGCAGGGATCACGCACCATGAAGCTGTGACGAAGGCGCGAGCACATACGGGTAAGGGTGTACAGCTGGCGCGCACCCGTTCTGCGGCGCAGGCGGTTCGGCGGGGCAATGCTGGGCGGCCTCCGCGCCAAGGCTAGGACCGAAGGTGGTGGAACGAAGGTGCTTCGCGGCGCGTCCCGGACAGGGCGCACCGGAATCGTCGCCTGTCGTTGTGGCTGGGACGGGATTTCCGTGGGCTGCGTAGCCCGGACGCTCCGTCTTATTTTCTGGAAGGCGCTCCGCTGGTCGGGGCGCTTTCCATTTGGGCCCACCCCAAAGGATCGGTTCCTTGCCCCCGGACTCACCAGCCTTTACAAGGCCGCCTCGACTTGAAGGCGTGTCATGGCAGACGGCAAGCAACCCCGGCCTAAGGCCCGGACGGTGCGCGGTTTCCGCGACCGCGCCGCCGGCGAGCTCGCCGCCGAGCGCGCCATGCTCGACACCATCCGCGCCACCTACGAATCCTACGGCTTCGACGCGCTCGAAACCCCGTTCGTCGAATACACCG
>CAYXMO010000499.1:0-2560 GCA_964465935.1 uncultured Rhizobium sp. | reverse complement strand
TCCTGTCGGACGAAGCGGCGCAGCTCACCGGCTCGCTCGGCATGCTGCCGAGCGCGTCGCTGGGCGCCAAGGACGCCAACGGCAAGCAGCTGGCGCTGTACGAGCCGATCCATGGCAGCGCGCCGGACATCGCCGGCCAAGGCGTCGCCAACCCGATCGCCTGCATCCTGTCGTTCGCGATGTGCCTGCGCTACTCGTTCGGCCGGGTGGACGATGCCAAGCTGGTGGAGACGGCGGTCGAGCGGACGCTCGCCGAAGGCTACCGCACGCCGGACATCATGCAGCCGGGGATGACGAAGGTCGGAACGGCTGAGATGACGGCGGCGATCTTGAAGGCGCTGGGCAAGCTTAGCGCTTAATTTTCCAGAAAATGGAACTACCGCTTCCATTTTCTGGAAATTTCGGCTAGAGTAACTCTGTGATCGTCATCGGTACGGACCTCGTCGAAAAGTATTTCGCGCGGCATTCCGGGAGCCGTGGGATTAAAGCTGCCCGGTCGCAATACGAGGCTTGGCTTGCCATCGCGCAGGCCGCTGACTGGAAACTGCCGGCAGACGTGAAGCGGTCGCATCCGAAGGCGTCCATCCTCAAAGGCGGACGGGTGGTGTTCAACATCAAGGCGAACGACTTCCGGCTGATCGCCCTGGTGCAGTATCGCGATGGCGTGTTGATGATCCGCTTTTTCGGATCGCACGAAGAGTACGACGAGATCGACGCGGAGACGGTGTGATGAAGGCGACGCTGATTGTGGTTCAGAACGACGCGGATCATCGCCGTGCCAAGGCCCTGATCGACAAGCTCATGGCGTCGGATGCGCCGGACGATCGCGCCCGGATGACGGCGCAGGCGCGGCTTGTCGAGGCCTACGAAAAGGCGCGGTGGCCGCGGCGCATGCCGAGCTTGCCCGAATTGCTCGCCTATCTGATGGACCAGCACGGCCTCACGCGTGCTGACTTGGTGCCCTTGCTCGGAACGCCAAGCCGGGTGAGCGAAGTCCTGAGCGGCAAACGCGAACTCAGCATGACCATGGTCAAGCGCCTGCGCGAGCGTTTTCACGTGCCCGCCGATCTTCTGATCCCCGCCAAGGCCGCCGCCTGAGGCGCTCACGGCTCGATCACCACCTTCCCGATCACTTCGCGGTTTTCCAGTGTGCGCATCGCGTCGACGGCTTGCGCCAGCGGGAAACGGGCGTGGATGTGGGGGTGGATTTTCTTTTCGGCCAATAGCTTTGTGATCGCGAACATGTTCTGCCTCCCCTTCTCGGGGAATTTGCGGCCGTATTCGCCGGCGCGCACGCCCAGCACCGAATAACCCTTGATCAGCGGCATGTTCACCGACAGCGACGGAATGCGGCCGCTGGTGAAGCCGATGATCGCGATGCGGCCGTCGAAGGCGATGCAGCGCGTCGACTCGTCGAACACGTCGCCGCCGACGGGATCGTAGATCACGTTGGCGCCCTCCCCGCCCGTCGCTTCCTTCACCGCCTCGCGGAACTCCGATGACGGCAAGACGAGATCGGCGCCATAGGTCTTCAGGAATTCGCGCTTGGCCTCGCTCGATGCGGTGGCGATGACCTTGGCGCCCAGATGCTTGCCGAGATCGACGGCGGCGAGGCCGACGCCGCCGGCGGCGCCGTGGACCAGGAGCCACTCCCCCGCTTCGAGACGGGCGCGGCGTACCAGCCCGACATAGGCCGTCAGATACGCGACGGTGAAGGCTGCGGCCTCGGCATAGCCGACGCCGTTCGGGATCAGGCGCAGGCCGGCGGCGGGCACCTGCATCTCCTGCGCATAGCCGCCGAGGCCGCCGCAGATCACGCGGTCGCCGGCCTTCACATTCGTCACGCCATCGCCGACGGCGATCACGTCGCCGGCGGCTTCGCTGCCGGGCGTGAAGGGCAGCGGCGGCTTGTGCTGATACTTGCCTTGCACGGTGAGGATGTCGGGGAAGTTTACCGCCGCGGCGCGGATGCGCACCCGCGCCTCATGCGCCTTGAGCGGCGGCAGGCCGATGTCTTCGAGCGTCAGCGTGCCGATGTCTTCGGCGATCGCCTTGCAGACGATCGCCTTCACGCGCTGCCCGTCTTGGCGGCGGGGTGATCGGCGTTGGGCAGCATGCGGATGCCGCCGATGAAGAGCGCGGTGGCGAAGGCGGCGGCGGCGGCGGGATCGCGCTGCTCGCGCAGGATCATGCGCTCGGCGACTTCGAAGGCGACGCCGACGATGGCGGCCATCAGGAAGTCGGCGTCGATCGGCGGGAACAGCCCGTCCTGGATCGCCTTCTCGATGTCCTCGCGCAGCTCCTCGAAGCCGGCGACGACTTCCGGGGTGTCGACGCGGATGCGGGTGGTGTCGGCGCTGTGGCGGATGGTGCGGAAATTGACGTGGTCCTCGGCGACGTACTCCATGAAGGTCTGGAAGGTGCCGGTGATGAACTCCTCCACCGACTTGGCGGTCTTGCGCTGGTCGCGCAGGCGGGGGCGGATGGCCAGCGCCACGTCGTCCTGGATCGCCTGGTACACTTCCTCCTTGGACTTGAAGTAGTTGTAGAAGGTGCCCGA
>CAYXMO010000498.1:0-2570 GCA_964465935.1 uncultured Rhizobium sp. | reverse complement strand
CGTCATGGGCGGGCTTGACCCGCCCACCCATCGGCGAGCGTCCGCGAGCCAAAATGATTCACGCGGAGCCGCGGGGTACGCGGAGGATTGAACTCAACTCCGCGTACTCCGCGGCTCCGCGTGATACTCTTGTCGGCACACGGGAGAACGCCATGCACCTCGCCCTCCTCATGATCGTCGCGCCGGACCTTGCGCGCGCCAAGGCGTTCTACGGCGCGACGCTCGGCTTTGCGCTCAAGAGCGAGACGCCGCAGCGTCTCGTCTTCGCGCAAGAAGGCGCCGCCGATCTCGTGATCTTCAAGGGCACGCGCGATGCTCCGCCCGCCGCGCATGGCGAAACTGCTTCGACCACCTTCGTCTTCGCCGTGTCCGCGCTCGACGCCGCGATGGCGGCGCTCAAGGCCAAGGGCGTCCGCTTTCTCCACGCCACCCCGGCGCAAGGCGAGTTCGGCCGCTACGCCGCCTTCGCCGACCCCTTCGGCAATGTGTTGGAATTGCTGGAACGGCCCTGACTACAGCTTGGCGATGTCGTCCAGCGCGCCTTGCGTCGAGTCGATGAAACGCCGATGCCCCAGCGGTTTGCGCAATTCAAGCGCCCGCTCGAACGCCGCGCGCGCCTCGGTGATCCGCCCCATCTCGACCAGGCAGCGCCCCAGATGATGCAGCAGGAAATGCTCCTGCGCGCCAAGCCCCGCCGCCTCGCACAGCGCCAGCCCTTCGTGGAACAGCGCCACCGCCCGCGCGCGCTCGCCAAGATATTGCAAGGCGGTCCCCAATCCCAGCAGGCCGTCGATCTCCGTCGCCCGGTCGCCAAGCTGGCGCGACAGCGCCAACGCTTCGTCCAGCAGCGCTGCCGCTTCGGCTTCACTTCCCGCTTGCTGGAACAGCGCCGAACCCAGCGTTCCCGCCGCTTCGATCAAGGCGCGTTCGCCGCCGCCGCCGGCGCGCGCCGCCGCCAGCGCTTCGCGCTGCGCCGCGATGTGGCGAAGAAATCCGTCCTGGTCCGGCGGCACGGCCCGGCGAAAGAATGGCGTAGCGCCAGCGTGCGCCATGCCGTGGGGATTGTCCGCCATGGCCGTCAGTGCGCTCCGGCTTTCCAGCTCGCCAGCGCCGCCAGCATCGTCTCGACATGCTTGGAATAGTCGAGATTGGTGTATTCGGCGATCACCTTGCCGTCCGGCGCGATCAGGTAGGAGGTGCGGTTGGCCAGCGCCGGCTTCAGCACCGAGTCATAGGCCGTCATGATCTTGCCGTCGCCGTCCGACGCCACCGCAAACTTGCTGACGCAGTCGCTGACCGAGAACTTGTCCAGAGTCGCGATGTCGTCATGGCTGACGCCGATCACGCTGGCGCCCGCCGCCTCGAATTGCGGCATCGCCTCGGCGAAGGCGTGCGCTTCGAGCGAGCAGCCGGTGGTGAACGCCTTGGGATAGAAATACACCACCACAGGCCCCTTCTTCAGCGCCGCGGCGAGCGCGAAGGTGAACTCCTTGCCGGCGAGCGAGGCTTGCGCCGTGAAGTCGGGCGCGGCGTCGCCCACTTTCAGCGCCGCGGCGGCGGGTGCCGCGGCCAGCGCGGCGGTGACGGCAAAAGCGGCGGCAAGGCGTCTCATGTCAGGCTCTCCGAAAACGACCGTGGATAAGTGTGCCTCGAAGCCGCCGCCAAGTCATGCAAAACAGCGCGGAAAAGCTGGGATTTCGAAGATTTACTAGGATTTCTTATCCAACACCCTTGGGAGTGGCCGGATAATCCCCCGCAATCCAACGGAGGAAACCAATGGCGGAGACTATCGAAGAATTCGAAAAGCGGCGCGACGCCGAGCATGCCGCCCGATGGGCCAAACGCGCGGCGTTTCTGAACGGCCTTTTAGGCGCCGATCCATTCGAGCGCCAGGCGCCGCCGCCGTTGCAGGATTTCGACACCCAGCTCAGCGAGCACGCGGCGCAGCTCGCGAAAGCCGCCCGCCACGTAATGGGCGACGTGCTCGACGACACCGCCTGCCTAACGAGCCGCGCTCTGGCGATCGGTGCGCTGACAAAGATGATCCAGGCCAATGTCGCCATCGCCAAACTGCTGGACCCCAACGTCCCGACGAAAACAGTACATGGTGTCCGCCGCTCCGAAGGCACACAAGATTGAGCGGCCGCGGCGCTCCCCTAGGCAATCGTCGCGCCTTCAAGCATGGCGCGTACACGGCGGCGGCCCGCGCCAAGCGCAGCCACATGCATCGGCTGGTGCGCGAAGCCTATGCGCTGCTGCGCGCCCGCTCAGACGCCGTAATTCTGATACGGATAGCAGCGCTCGCGCGTCAGCGTCAGGCCGAAATGCGTGGCCAGGGCCTGGATCGCCGCGTCATGGGCGCCGAAGGGATCGGCGTTGGCCGGTCCCACCACGATGGTGCGGAAGTTCTCGGCCTCTTTGCCGCCCGGCGGCAGCATCGCGGTGGCGAGCGGCGTGCCGTCGTTCTCGCGCAAGGTGAGGAACAGCGGCATGCTGCGCTGGATATGCGCCCCCAGCGCGATGTCGCGCTCGATGTAGCTGGTGGTCAGCGGCTTGTAGCTCTTGACCGC
>CAYXMO010000497.1:0-2578 GCA_964465935.1 uncultured Rhizobium sp. | reverse complement strand
CGCGCGACGCCGCCCGGGCGCAGACCGATTTCGACTGCTGGATGCTGAACGCGACGGTGGACTCCCAGCTCGGCGCCGCCGGGCAGTGCCGCGCCTCCTTCGGCAACGCCATCGACAAGCTGGAGCGCGACTTGCGCCCCGTCGCGGCCCCGCCGCCGCCCGCCGCCGCGGCGCCGAGCAGCAACTACACGGTCTATTTCGACTTCGACTCCTGGACGCTGAGCGGCGAGCAGCTCACCGTGCTGCAGCAGGCGATCGACGCGGCCCGCGCCGGCCGTCAGTCGCACATCACCGTCGTCGGCCACACCGACAGCTCGGGCTCGGCCGGCTACAATCAGGGCCTCTCGGTCAAGCGCGCCAATGTCGTCAAGGACGTCCTGGTCCAGATGGGCGCCCGCCCCGAAGCGATCGAGATTTCCGGGGTCGGCGAGAACGATCTGGCGGTGCCGACCGGCGACGGCGTGCGCGAGCCCAAGAACCGCCGCTCCGTCGTGACGCTGCTGCCGTGAACGACGCCCCCGCCGAACTTATACTCTTTGGCGTATAAATATTATATATACGCTGAGGCGTATATTGATTTCTCATACGCCATGGCGTATGAAGCTCCCGTTCATCGATGGGGACACCCATGACGCTGCTGGCTCGAACGCCGGACCAGGTCGGCATCGCCGTCCGGCGGTATCGGCGCCAAAAACACCTGAGCCAATCGCAACTCGGCGAAGCCACCGGCCTGCGCCAGGCCACGATCTCCGCTGTGGAAAACGGCGAAGCGGGCACGTCACTGCGAACGCTCTGCGACATCCTGGCGGCGCTCGATCTGGAGCTGATCGTACAGCCGCGAACGCAGGCCAAGCGCGGTGAAATCGAGGCCCTGTTCTGATGCCGCGTCCGCCACGGCACTCTCCTCTGAACGTCTTCCTGAACAGCCGGCTCGTCGGCAGGCTGACGCGCAGCACGAGCGGCGCCATCGACTTTCAGTACGACCCAAGCTGGCTGGATTGGGAGCCCGCACTGCCGGTCTCGCTGTCGCTTCCGCTCCGCGAGGATCGCTTTGTCGGAGCGCCGGTTCTTGCCGTGTTCGACAATCTTCTGCCCGACAGCAGCGACATCCGCCGCCGCGTCGCCGAACGGGCCGGGGCCGACGGCAGCGACGCCTTCAGCCTGCTGGCCGCCATCGGCCGCGACTGCGTCGGCGCCCTGCAGTTCCTGGGACCGCAGGACGAACCCGGACCGGCGGGCGCGATCGACGGCAAACCGATCGGCGCTCACGGAATAGAGAAAATGATCGCAAATCTCGCCTCCGCCCCGCTGGGCATCGATGCGGACGACGATTTCCGCATATCGCTCGCCGGCGCCCAGGAAAAGACCGCGCTGCTGTTCTGGAGAGGCCGCTGGCACAAGCCGCTTGGAACGACCGCGACCACGCACATTCTCAAACCGCAGATCGGGAAATTGCCGAACGGCATCGATCTGAGCAACAGCGTGGAAAACGAATATCTCTGCCTCAAGCTTACTTCGGCGCTCGGCGTCCCAGCCGCCGCGGCCGATATCCGAATGTTCGGTGCCCGTCGCGTGCTCGTCGTCGAGCGGTTCGACCGGCTGTGGACGGCGGATGGCAGGCTTCTGCGGGTACCCCAGGAAGACTGCTGTCAGGCCTTGTCTGTTCCGCCGACGAGAAAATACGAATCCGAAGGCGGTCCGGGGATCGAGGCGATTCTCGAACTGCTGAAGGCCAGCGACGAACCGGGTGAAGATCAGAAGATGTTCCTCAAGGCGATCGTCGTCTTTTGGCTGCTGGGCGCCACCGACGGGCACGCCAAGAATTTCAGCATCCATATCGGAGCGGGCGGGCGCTTCCGGCTCGCACCGCTTTACGACGTGTTGACGGCGCAGCCCAGCGTGTATGCGGGGCAAATCCGCCGCAACAAGATGAAGCTCGCCATGGCGCTCGGCAACACGCGCCACTATGTCGTCGATACGATCGCAAAGCGCCACTTCCGCGAATCGGCTGCTCAAGCCGGTGTGCCGCCGCGGGTGATCGATACGATAATCTCGGAGTTGGTTGAGGCCGCGCCCACCGCTTTGGCCAAGGTGGTCGAAGCGTTGCCGAAGCATTTCCCCGATGCCGTAACGACACCTGTCATCGAAGGCTTCGAAGCCCGTTTGCGGCAGCTGGCCGCCTGACGTAGGCAACGGAAAACGCGACACCGCCGTCATCTTTGGCTAAAGTCCGGCTTCAGGTAACGGACCGGGTTCGAAAAACATGAAAGCCTACGACTACGTCATCATCGGCGCCGGCAGCGCCGGCTGCGTGCTGGCCAACCGCCTCTCGGCCGATCCGGCCATCGAGGTCCTGCTGATCGAGGCGGGGCCGCGCGACAAGTCGATGATGATCCACATGCCGGCCGGCATTCCGGCGCTGATCGGCAAGCCCAATCCGCACAACTGGTACTACAACACCGAAGGCCAGCAATATCTCAACAACCGCAGCCTGTACTGGCCGCGCGGGCGCGGCTGGGGCGGCTCGTCCTCGATCAACGGCATGATCTATATCCGCGGCCACGCCCGCGACTATGAC
>CAYXMO010000496.1:0-2578 GCA_964465935.1 uncultured Rhizobium sp. | reverse complement strand
GCTGGGTGATGTTCGGCCACTTCTTGGCGTAGTCGGCGTTCAGGGTCAGCCACTTCTCCAGGCCGCTCTCGGTATCGGCCTTGATCGCTTCGGGCGGGCATTCCGGCTCGCAGACGCCGCAGTCGATGCACTCGTCGGGGTGGATGACGAGCATATTCTCGCCTTCGTAGAAGCAGTCGACGGGGCAGACCTCGACGCAGTCCATGAACTTGCACTTGATGCAGGCTTCGGTGACGACATAGGTCATAAGGCGCGGCCCCGGAACGTTTGGCGGATAGCTGTCATATCGGCGGGGACGGCCCCGGATCAAGCCCATCCTCCGCGACGATTTCGTACAGCAGCCGAGCCTCCGGCGCAGGGCCGCGCCGCTCCCCAAAGGCGACCACTTTGACCGCAAGGACTTCCCGCCCCGTGGGAACCGTCAGCACATCGCCGAGCTTGATCCCGCGCCCGGCCTTCTCGACCCGGTTGCCGTTGACCCGGATACGCCCACCATCGGCCGCCGCCTGCGCCAGAGGTCGCGTCTTATAGAACCGCGCATGCCAAAGCCACTTGTCGATCCGGATGCGGTCTTCGGCGGTCACTTGCGCACCAGCGCCGCCAATCCCGCAAACGGCGAGTCCGGGCGGATCTCGACTTTGAATTCCTTGGGCGCGCGCTTCTCGCGATGGCGCTGCTTCTGCTGCCGTGGCGGACGCGGCAGTTGCTTGCGCCAGACATGCGTCACGCCGTTGCCGGTATCCGCGACATCGACGATCGCCCAGCCCATCTCGGCGAGAACCTCTTTCAGCTCGTCATTGCCCGAACCGATCAGCGACACCAGCTTGGGTAGCAGGCTCTCGGCGTTGGCGCCGGCGGCCGCGCCCTTTTCGAGTTCTTCCTCCAGCCGCTCCAGCATGTCGAGGCGGATGGCGCGGCGCGCGATGACGCGAAAGCCGCAGGCGGCGAGGAACGCGGCATCAAGATTGCCGTCGTTGACGAACGAAGTGAGCCCCGGCTGCGGCGGCGTCGCGAGGCGCTCGGCGCCGCTCCACACCCCCCACAACAGTCCCAGCAGCGATGCCGCGTCGGGGCGCAGCATCTTGGGCAGGTAGATCGAGCGCCGCCCGAACCACACGCCGTAATCCTTCAGCGCCCGCACGATGGCGCCAATGTTGTCGGGCAGCGCGGTCTTGGCGCGCGCCAGCGAACCGAAATTCTCGAGCAGCTGGTGTGCGACGCCGCGCACCGGGCCGGGCAGGGCGTCCTTGGTTCCTGGCTTGGCGTCGATGTCTGCTGCCAGCGCCAGCAGCGGCTGCAGCCGCGTCGCGATGCGCGACTGCACGAAGGCGTCGAGCCGCGTCTGCACCTCGGCCCGCAATTCGCCCTTGAGCCGGTCGTCGGCAAGCACCTCGACCACCGGGCTCAGCGGCGACGCGCCCTTGCGCAGATGCCCGATCACCGCGCCGTCCCACCACAGCTTGCCATGCTCGCTCAAAGCGATCGCTTTCTCATCGGCGGCGACGAGGCGCCGGGCGCGCGCGAAGAATTCGCCTTCCAGTCCGCGCATCGCGGCGGCGCGCAGCGTGCGGCCATGCACGCCTTCGGCGCGGGCGTCGGCCTCGAAGCGGAAACCTTCAAGCTTGCCGACCACCTCGCCGCCGATCGCGACGCCACCGGAATCGTCGAGCGTCAGGTCGATCACATCGTCCTCGCGCAGCCGCTTCATCAGCACGCTGGTGCGACGGTCGATGAAGCGCTGCGTCAGTTGTTCGTGTAGCGCGTCCGACAGCCGGTCCTCGACCGCGCGCGTCACGCCTTGCCAATGCCCGCTGTCCTTGGTCCAGTTGGCGCGATGCGCGGCATAGGTCCAGGTGCGGATCTGCGCCAGCCGGCCGCTCAGTGTTGCAACGTCGCCTTCGGTTACGTTGAGCCGCTCGATCTGCCGCGCCAGCCAGTCGTCGGGCAAGACGCCGTCGTCGCTCATCAGGAACAGGAAGATCGCCTGCACCAGCCGCACATGCTCATCGACCGAGAGCTTGCGGAAGTCGGGCAGCTGGCACGCCTCCCATAGCCGGTGCACGGCGGCGCGCGTCGTCGTCAGCGCCGTGACGTCGTCGTTCGCCGCAAGCAGGCGCAGCGCCGTGAAATCGCTTGCCGGCCGCGCCTTGGCGAGGCCGCGTGATGGCGGCGGCTCGTCCAGGCTGGCGAGCAATGCTTCCAGCGAGTGGAAATTCAGCGCCGCATTGCGCCATTGCAGCACCCGCACCGGATCGTAGCGATGGCCTTCGACGCGGCTCACCAATTCCTCTTCGAGCGCCTCGGCTTCGCCTGTGGTGCCGAAGGTCCCGTCGTTCATGTGCCGCCCTGCGCGGCCCGCGATCTGTCCGACCTCGTCGGGGCGCAGCGGCCGCATGCCATAGCCGTCGAACTTCTCTATCGCCGCGAAGGCGACGTGGTCGACATCCATGTTGAGGCCCATGCCGATGGCGTCGGTCGCGACCAGGAAGTCGACATCGCCGCTTTGGTAGAGCTCGACCTGGGCGTTGCGGGTGCGCGGCGACAGCGCGCCCAGCACCACCGCGGCGCCGCCGCGCTG
>CAYXMO010000495.1:0-2600 GCA_964465935.1 uncultured Rhizobium sp. | reverse complement strand
AGATGTTCTCCGGCTTGATGCCGAGCAGCAGCGCCTTCTCGCGCGCCGGGCCGAGCTCCTCGCCCTGCCCCAGATCGGCGGTGAAGGTGATCACCTCGGCGCCATAGGCGGTCTGCAGCCATTTGAGGATCACCGAGGTGTCGAGGCCGCCCGAATAGGCCAGCACGACTTTTTTGACGGATTTGGCCGACACGAAAAGCTCCGAGATGCGATCTGCTGGCTTTCATAGAAGGTTGGCGGCGAGCGTCAAGCGGGCGCTTTCCATGCTCGCCCGGCACGGGGGGAATGCCAAAACCGCATCGAACGATTAGGCTATGTCCAAGAGCGAAATCCGACGCGGGCGAGAGACATGGCGGAGCCGGTTGTGGAGTTCTGGTTCGAATTCGCCAGCACCTATTCCTATCCGGCGGCGATGCGGGTGGAGACGCTGGCGCAGGCCGCAGGCGTGGCGCTGCGCTGGCGGCCGTTCCTGCTGGGGCCGATCTTCGGCAGCCAGGGCTGGAACGACAGCCCGTTCAACCTCTATCCGATCAAGGGCAAATACATGTGGCGCGACCTGGAGCGCATCTGTGCCCGCGAGGGGCTGCCGCTGACGCTGCCGCCGCTGCGCTTTCCACAGAACGGGCTGAAGGCGGCGCGGCTGACGCTGGCGGGCGAAGCCGACGGCTGGGCGCCGGATTTCGTGCGCGCCGTCTACGCGGCGAATTTCGCACAGCAGAAGGGCATCGCGGACGACACCGTACTGGGCGCCATTTTGAACAACCTAGGTATCGATCCCGCCGCAGCGGCGGCGGCGGCAAGTACGTCCGAGAATAAGGAGCGGCTCAAGAAGCAGACCGAGGAGGCTATCGCGCGCGGGATTTTCGGGGCGCCGTCGTTCACGGTGGGCAGCGAGCTGTTCTGGGGCAACGACCGGCTCGAAGACGCCATCGCCTGGGCGAAGACGGGAGCAACGGCATGAAGGTCAGGATCATCGGCGGCCCGGCGTCGCCCTATGTGCGCAAGGTGCTGGCGGCGCTGCGCTTCAAGGGCATCGCCTTCGAGATCGATCCCATCGTGCCGTTCTATGGCGACGACGCGTTCGGCAAGATCAGCCCGCTGCGCCGCATCCCGGTGTATATCGACGAGCAGGTGACGCTGTGCGATTCCAGCGTGATTCTGCAGTACCTGGAGGATCGTTGGCCGGACAGGCCGCTCTATCCGGCGGACATCACGATGCGGGCGCGGGCACGCTGGCTTGAGGAATATGCCGACACGCGGGTCGGCGACGTCTTCATCTGGAAGCTGTTCTACGACGCGGTGATCGCGCCCGGCGTGTTCGGCGCCAAGCGCAATCCGGAGCAGCGCGCGGCGGTGCTGGCGAAGGATTTTCCGCAAGTGATGGACTATCTGGAAGCGCAGATGCCTGACGACGGATTCCTCTGCGGGGCCTTGTCTGTGGCCGACCTGGCGCTGGCGCCGCTGTTCGCCAATCTCGCCTGGGCGCGGGTCGAACTCGACGCCGCGCGCTGGCCCAAGACGGCGGCGTGGCTGAAACGGGTGCACAAGGAGAGCGCGCTGGGCGAGCTTGCCGGCCTTGCGGTGCAGCTTCTGACGCTGCCGCCGCCGCAGCATCGCGACAAGATGATCGAGCTGGGCTTCGACGTCACCGCGCAGTCGGTGGGAACGAATACGCCCAAGCGCGGACCGATGACGGCCTAACGTCCGATCGCCCCCAGCACGAACGCGACGCGGTCTTCGACCGCCGCGCGCGGCAGCTCGACGACCGTGTAGCCATGGCGTTCGTAAACCTCCCGGCAGAGGCGCGTCACGTCGAGGGCGTGTGCGAAGCTGTGTTTGCGCAGCTCGTCATGGACATAGATCGCTTCCCAGGCCGGAAAGAGAAAAACGCGCGGGTTGTAGCGGCACGCGGCAATGGCCTCGGCCAATGCGGGCGGATCGGGCTCGCCGGGCGCGTTGCCATAGCCGGAGAGTTCGGGGATGGCGCGGTCGAAGAACACCGGCGCGGCCGTCTCGCGTGCCGCGCGGAAGTCGGCGAGGCCGCGCTCCAGCATCAGGTCGCGATAACGGGCGCGGTCGCCGTCATGGGTGGCGTTGCCGCCACTGGCCGCCTGCTGTTTCAGGACGCGGCGCGCGGCTTCGGGCACGGTGGCATGGCCGCGGACCGCCAGCGCTTCGAGCAGCGTGGTTTTGCCGGCGCCGGGACCGCCGGTGAAGATATGGAAATTGCTTCGGATCATGAATCCTCTCATCGCCGGTGCGAAGGCGCGGATGTGTCGCGCCGGGCGGCGTTGGCCGAATTGTCGGGGAGAGCCGCGATTTAGGTCTCGCGGGGCTGCGAAGTCAAGCTACCAGCTGCCGCCGTCGACACGGATGACCTGGCCGGTGACGTAGCTCGACGCGTCGGAGGCGAGATAGAGCGCGGTGCCGACGATCTCCTCTGGATTGCCGAAGCGTTTGAGACCCAGGCGCTGCTGCGCCGCCTTGTCGTCGCGCCACGCCGTGGAGACGTCGGTGAGGAAGGGGCCGGGACAGATGCAGTTCACCCGCACCTTGGGGCCGAACGCCTTGGCCAGCGCCACCGTCATCGCATTGATCGC
>CAYXMO010000494.1:0-2607 GCA_964465935.1 uncultured Rhizobium sp. | reverse complement strand
CGGCATCGCGGCGGGACTGGCGGCGGCACCGTTCGCCTTCGTGCGCGCCTTCGAGCGGGCGCGGGCACAGGAGCGCGCGGCGCATTCGGAGTATGCCCGCGCCACCGGCATCTCGGCGGCGACGCTGCTGCGCCGCGATTTGATCTACGAGTTCACCGACACGATCCTGTCGAGCGCGGCGCGCGCCCTGGCGGCGGTGTCGATCGTGCTGTCGACGGTGAGCTTCTTAGGTTTCGGCGCGGTGCCGCCGCATCGCGATTTGGGGCTGATGATCGCGGCGTCCAAGCTCTATTTCCTGCATGCCTGGTGGACGGCGGCGTTCCCGGCGCTGGCGCTGATCGTGCTGATCCTGTTCGCGCGGCTGGCCGCCGGGCTCGACGAAGGCGAGCGGGCATGAGCGAAGCGCTGCTCACCGTGCAAGACCTGGGCGTGGCGCGCGGCGGCGTCAAGGAACTCGATCAATTGTCCTTCACCTTGGCGCGCGGCGAAGCGCTGACGGTGCTGGGCGACGCGGTGAGCGGCAAGGACGCGTTGCTGCGCGTGCTCGGCGGCTTCACGGGCCGCGGCGAGGATTTGTCCGGCACCATCCAATATGGCGACCGCCCCGCGCTGGCGGCGGCGAAGCGCGGCAAGCCGCCGATTCGCATCGCCTATCTGATCGGCGCAGCGGAGGCGCCGCTCAATCCCCATGCCGGCGTCGCGGCGCAGCTGTCGCGGGTGCTGGCGCGGCGCCTGGGCAGTCCCAAGGCCAGCGCGCGCGAGGAATTGCGCATCGCGCTCGAACGCTTCCCCGAGGCGCCCGCGTTCGCGACGCTGAGCCGCAAGCCCGGCGAGATGACGGCGATGGCGCTGAGCTGGGCCCTGCTCGCGGCCGCCATCGCGCAGGCGCCAGACCTGCTGATCGCCGATCATGCTTTCGCCGAGCTGACGCCGACCTCGATCCGCACCATCGTCGCAGCGCTGACGGCGGAGCAGAAGCGGCTGGGTTTCGCGCTGATCTATGCGGCACGTGGCCTCAAGACCGCGATGCACCTGCGCAGCCGCACCATCGTGCTGCGCCAAGGCCGCGTCATCGAGGAAGGCGGGTTCGACAAGCTCGCGAGCGGGCAGAGCCACGCCTACACCAAGACCTTGTTCAAGGCGCTGCCCAAGCCGGCGGACGCGCCGCCGCCGCGCAGCGCGACGCGCGGCGAGCCGCTGCTGCAGGTCCAGGCGCTCGACTTGCGCCCCGCCAAGGATAAGGGACCGCGGCTGCGCGACGGACTTTCCTTCGAGCTGCGCCGCGGCGCTTCGCTGGCGCTGATCGGCGAGGAGGGCTCGGGGCGTCGGGCGCTGGTGCGGGCGCTGCTGGGGCTCGATCACATCGCCGGCGGACGCGTGGTGATGGACCAGGTCGACATGAGCATCCTGTCGGCGGCGATGACCTCGCGCCTGCGCCGCCGCATCGCTTTCGTCACCGGGGCAGACGACGCGCTCGATCCGCGCATGACGCTGTTTGACACGGTGGACGAGCCGTTGCGGGCGCATCTGCGCCTGCCGCGCGACATGGTGGCGGGGCACCGCGAGACAGCGCTCAAACGCGTCGGGCTGGCGAGCCATGACGGGCGGCGCACCGTCGCGACGCTGTCGCCGTTCGACAAGCGCCGGCTACAGGTGGCGCGCGCCATCGTCGGCGCGCCGTTCCTGGCGGTGATCGACGAACCCCTGCGCGGGCTCGACGCCTTCGCGCAATCGATCCTGATCGAACTGCTCGAAGATTTCCGCCGCCAGGAGGGGCCGGCGTTCCTCGTCATCACCGCCGATGTCGGCGTCGCCCAGGCGCTGGCCGAGGACGCGATGATCTTCAAGGACCGCAAGGTGGTGGAGCGCGGCCCCTTGCGCGAGATCCTGAAGAACCCCAAGGACGAGGAAACCCGCAAGATGATCGAGGCGGCGCTGCCGGGCATGGATTCGGAGCGCGCGGCGACCTATAAGACTCCGTAACGAACCGGTCGCCGTCGATGATTCCGCGCTATTCCAGGCCGCAGATGGCCGCCATCTGGTCGGACGACACCAAATACCGCATCCATTTCGAAATCGAAGCGCACGCCGCCGACGCGATGGCCGAGCTGGGCGTGATTCCGAAGGAAGCCGCCGCCGAGATCCGGGCCAAAGGCGACGCCGCCAGGATCGATCCCGGCCGCATCGTCGAGATCGAGAAGGAGACGCGGCACGAGACCATCGCTTTCACGACGCATCTGGCGGAGCTGATCGGGCCGGCGGCGCGGTTCGTGCATCAGGGACTGACGTCGTCGGACGTGCTGGACACGACGACGGCGGTGCAGCTGGCGCGCGCCACCGACATCCTGATCGGCGATGTCGACCTCTTGCTGGCGGCGCTGAAGAAGCGGGCGTTCGAGCACAAATACACCCTGACCATCGGCCGCAGCCACGGCATCCATGGCGAGCCGACGACGTTCGGATTGAAGCTTGCCGGCTTTTATGCCGAGTTCGAGCGTGCCAGGAAGCGGCTGCAGACGGCGCGCACCGAGATCGCGACCTGCGCAATCTCGGGCGCGATGGGGACCTTCGCCAATGTCGATCCGCGCGTCGAAGCGCATGTCGCGG
>CAYXMO010000493.1:0-2610 GCA_964465935.1 uncultured Rhizobium sp. | reverse complement strand
TCGGTCTTCAGATCCTCGAGCGCGAATTTGCGGCCCTTGACGCGCTTGGTCGCGGTGGCGCCGATGGGGGGCACGGCGCCTTCCTCGGTGATGGTGTTCCAGCCGCCGCACGACTCGCACTTCCCCGCCCATTTGGACGAAACGGCGCCGCAGGACTGGCAGACGAAGGAGGCAGTGGAGCGGGGCATGATTCGATACTAGCACGCCCGGCACACGCCGAGCGTATGGATCACCCGGACAAGCCGGGTGATGCTTCGGATAAGGCTTGCGCCTTATCCTCGCACTTCCATCTTGATCGGGCCTTCGGCGCGGCCGTGGATGAATTGGTCCACGTAAGCGTTGCCGCTCTTGTCGATCTCGCTGGTCGGGCCGTGCCAGATGATCTTGCCTTTGTAGAGCATGGCAATCCGATGCGCGATCTTGCGGGCGCTCACCATGTCATGGGTGATCGACAGCGTCGTGGCGCCGACGTCCTTCACCGTGTTGACGATCAGGTCGTTGATGATGTCGGCCATGATCGGATCGAGGCCGGTGGTCGGCTCGTCGAAGAAGATGATCTGCGGATCGGCGGCGATGGCGCGGGCGAGGCCGACGCGCTTCTGCATGCCGCCCGACAATTCGGCCGGCGACAGGCTCGCGACTTCGCTGCCCAGACCGACCTTGGCGAGCTTGGCGATGGCGATGTCCTTGGCCTTGGCGCGCGCCATGCCGCGGCCCTGGATCAGGCCGAAGGCGACGTTCTCCCACACCGTCAGGCTGTCGAACAGCGCCGCGCCCTGGAACAGCATGCCGAATTTGCGCAGCACCCGGTCGCGGGCGCGGCCGCCGATATGGGTGACCTCCTCGCCGTCAACGAAAATCTGCCCGGCGTCGGGGCGCAGGATGCCGAGCACGCATTTGATCGTCACCGACTTGCCGGTGCCCGAGCCGCCGATCACCACCAGCGACTCGCCCGGATTGATGACGAGGTCGATGCCGTCGAGCACGACCTTCGGCCCGAACCGCTTCTTGACGCCTCTGAGTTCGATCTTGGGGGTCGCCATCGCCGTCACTTGCTGAACAGGATGGAGGTGAGGAGGTAGTTCGCGGCCAGGATCAGGATCGAGGACGAGACCACGGCGTTGGTCGTCGCGGCGCCGACGCCTTGCGCCCCGCCCTTGGAGTTGAAGCCGTGATAGCAGCCCATCAGCGCGATGATGAAGCCGAACGCCACCGCCTTGTAGAGGCCGGACATCACGTCCTGCTGCGTCATGAAGTCGACGGTGTTCTTGAGGTAGATGCCGCTGGAAAAGTTCAGGCTCTGGGTCGCGACGACATAGCCGCCGAACACGCCGATGCTGTCGGCGATGGCGACCAGGATCGGCATCGACACCATCGCCGCGATCAGGCGCGGCACGACCAGGTACTTGATCGGGTTGGTGGCGAGCGTGGTCAGCGCGTCGATCTGCTCGGTCACCCGCATGGTGCCGATCTCGGCGGCGATCGCCGCGGCGACGCGCCCCGCCACCATCAGGCCGGCGATCACGGGGCCAAGCTCGCGCGTGATGCCGAGCACCACGATCTGCGGCACGATCGCCTCGGCGCCGTAGCGGTTGCCGCCGAGGTAAATCTGCAAAGCCAGCGCGCCGCCGGTGAAGAACGCGGTCAGGCCGACGACGGGGAGCGAGAAATAGCCGATGCGCATCATCTGCCGCATCAGCTGATACCAGTAGATCGGCGGGCGGAAGCAGCTCGACACCGCCGACACCATGAACAGCGTCAATCGCCCGATCTGCGCCAGGAAGCCTAAGAAAGCGCGGCCGATGGGCGCGAAGACGTTCAAGCTCATGCGCCGGCGCCTTCGTAAATACGCGGCACGCGCGCCGTGATCGATGTCAGGATCTCGTAGGCCGCGGTGTCGGCGGCGCGCGCCGCGTCTTCCAGGCTGATCGTGTCGCCGAACAATTCCGCGAAGGCGTCGGTCGAGAGCGCTGCGGGCGGCACGTCGGTGGCGTCCAGCGTGATCAGGTCCATCGAGACGCGGCCCGCAACCGGGGCTCGCGCGCCGGCGATGGCTCCCGCCCCGCGATTGCCGATGGCGCGCATGATCCCGTCCGCATATCCCGCCGCTATCGTGGCGATCACCGTCGGCCGCTTGGCCTTGAAGCTGGCTCCGTATCCAACGCTCTCGCCCCTGTCAATTGTGCGCAGCTGCAGCACGCGCGCCTCCAGCACCGCGACGACGGCGAAGGGATTTTGCGCCGCGTGCTGCACGTTGCCGCCATAGAGTCCGATGCCCGGACGCACCAGATCGAACGCGTAGTCCTTGCCCAGCAGGACGCCGCCCGAGGAGGCGAAGCTCGCCGGCGCCGGCGGCAGCATGGCGAGCGCGGTCTTGAAGCGGTCGAGCTGGATGGCGTTCATCTTCGCCGCCGGCTCGTCGGCGCAGGCCAGATGGCTCATCCACAAAACGACGCGGATGCCTTCGAGCTTCTTCTTCCAATTGGCGGCCAGCGCCGAGAGTTCTTCGCCCGGCAGGCCCAGCCGGTTCATCCCGGTGTCGACATGGATCGCGGCTTCGAGTTCGCCGCGGGTCTCATGCGCGGCGGCGGACCAGCCGGCGATCTCGGC
>CAYXMO010000492.1:0-2620 GCA_964465935.1 uncultured Rhizobium sp. | reverse complement strand
CCAAGAACACGTCCGTCACATTGCAGTCGATGGGGCGTGCGGCAGCGGTGCTGGGCAAAGAGCTTTCAATAACCTTTAAGGACGCGGCGTAGGCGCCAAGCCCTTACCATTTTTCTCGAAAGCTGATGTGGTCGGCCCAAATTCGATTTCGGGACAGAGGAGAGGACTTTGGCTGGAAACGGCGCCTGACGGGCGGCGCAAGCTTAACTGGCGTCCAGGTCACATGTTCCAGTAGCGTATGGGGTTCGATGCTCCGCGTTTGCGCTCAGAGTCTGGTAGGCGCTTTTGACAAAATAATTCCTTGATTTCGTCGGAAGCTTCTTTACCGACAAAACCGTATCTACCCTTTCTCGATCCATACCCTTCGCGAAGCAAATGCAAGGTAGGGAAGTGCTCCGCCGTCGCGGGCAACCATTCTTCAGCAACAAATGCGCCTACGATCAGTCCTCGACGTATGGCGAGGACATAGTCAGCCTTCTTAGCCTTGTTGGCATCGAGCTTCCAAGCGAATCGCACCGCGTCAAGCAGATCGTGATGCTCATCGATCGAGCGATTGACGCTGATCAGCAGGAGTTTGTGTCGGGGTACCGCGACTGGTGCCTCATATTCGGCAACAATCTCTTTAACATGCATCACGCCGCGCTCACCTTCGTATCCGGGCTGGATATTGGTCAAACCGGGATAAGCATCGATCAAGGCTGCCTCGACTTCTCGCGCGGCTTCTTCGGTCAAACCGTGCCGGTGAACTACATGCTGCACATCAAGCCCAGCATTTTTGATTTGCCCGATGGCTTTCAGTTTGAGGTTGTCAACTTCGCTTACGTCAGACAGGGACAATTTTCCGGCGGCATGATCGAACACGCGATTCCCTTGTCCACGTCCAACATAAAAAGTTGAACCGTCGCGAGGGTCGATAAGGCGGTAAACGTAATGCTTTAGCCTTCCACATACATACTCCGAGAAGTGTTGTGATGCAGGCATGCTTCACCTCCACCCGAGATCCGCTGCTCGATCAACCTGCCTTGTAGGAACCTCAACGGCCAATTTCGACCAGCGCATGCCCTCACCCGAAATCGCTTTGCGATTTCGACCTCTCCCGCGAGCGGGAGAGGTTATCAAGCGAGCGCCCAAACCAGCACCGCCTTTTGCGCGTGCAAGCGGTTTTCGGCCTCGTCGAAGACCACCGAGTGCGGGCCGTCTAGGACTTCGTCCGTCACTTCTTCGCCGCGGTGCGCCGGCAAGCAGTGCATGAAGAGCGCGTCCTTCGCTGCCTTCGCCATCAAGCGCTCGTTCGCCTGGTAGGGCTTCAAGAGATTGTGGCGCTGGCGCGTCGTGTCTTCGTCGCCCATCGAGACCCAGGTGTCGGCCACTACGCAGTCGGCGCCGCTCACCGCGGCTTCCGGGTCCTCCAGGAATTGCACCTTGGCGCCCGCCTGTTCGGCCCAGGCGCGCAGCGTCTCGCGCGGCGCCAATTCCTTGGGCGTCGCGATGCGCAGCGTGAAGCCGAGCGCCGCCGCGGCGTGCACCCAGCTCGCCTGCACGTTGTTGGAGTCGCCGGTCCACGCCACGACGCGGCCCTTGATGGGGCCCTTCTTCTCCTCGAACGTCATGACGTCGGCGAGGACCTGGCAGGGATGGCTGAGCTTGGTCATGCCGTTGATCACCGGCACCGACGCGTTCTGCGCCAGCTCGTGCAGCATGTCCTGGTCCAGGGTGCGGATCATGATGGCGTCGACATAGCGCGACAGCACGCGGGCGGTGTCGGCCATGGTCTCGCCGCGGCCGAGCTGCATCTCGGCGCCGGTCAGCATGATGGTCTTGCCGCCGAGCTGCTGCATGCCGACGTCGAACGAGATGCGAGTGCGGGTCGACGGCTTGTCGAAGATCAGCGCCAGCATCTTGCCGGCCAGCGGCTTGTCGGCGTCCTCGACTCCCTTGGGCAGGCCGGCGCGGGCCGCCTTGCGCTTGCGCGCCGATGCGATCAATGCGTTCAGCGTCGTGGCGTCGAAGTCGTTGAGATCGAGAAAGTGTTTCGGCGCACTCATGCCGCCGCCGTCTTGTTCGCAGTCTCGAAGTCGGACGCCGCATCGGACAGCAGCCCGATCGCTTCGCGCACCTGGTCCTCGGTGACGATCAGCGGCGGCAGGAGGCGCACCACGTTCTCGCCGGCGCCGACGATCAGCAGGCCGTGCTTGCGCGCCGCGGCGACGAATTCGGTGTTGGGCACGCGCATCTTGAGACCCAACATCAGGCCCTGGCCGCGTAATTCCTCGAACACCGAAGGATGTGCGGCGATCAGGCCGGCGAGCTGCTGGCGCAGATAGTTGCCGACGCTCTGCACGTGATCGAGGAAGCCGGGCTCCAGCACCATCGCCACCGCTTCGTTGCCGACCGCCATGCCGAGCGGATTGCCGCCATAGGTCGAGCCGTGCGTGCCCGCGGTCATGCCCTTGGCCGCTTCCGCCGTCGCGAGGCAGGCGCCGAGCGGGAAGCCGCCACCGATGCCCTTGGCGACGCACATGATGTCGGGCGTGACGCCGACCCATTCATGGGCGAAGAGCTTGCCGGTGCGGCCCATGCCGCACTGGATCTCGTCGAAGATCAGGAGCAGACCGTGCTG
>CAYXMO010000491.1:0-2622 GCA_964465935.1 uncultured Rhizobium sp. | reverse complement strand
GGCACCACTTGGATCGAGCGCTACGACTACACCTATCGCCGCGCCAAGGATTGAACCGGCCGAACCGACATGACGCCCGACCTAGAACCCGCGCGACGCGAGCCGGCCGTATTGTGTCGGCGTCATGCCCACGATCTCCTTGAATCGCCTGCTGAACGCGCTGTGTTCGGAGAAGCCGCAGCTTTGCGCCACCCGGGCGACGGGGTGTCCCTCGCCCAGCAGGCTGCGCGCCCGTTCGATGCGCACGCGCTGCTGATATTGCCGCGGCGTGGCGCGCAACAGGCTGCGGAAATCGCGCTCCAGCTGCGACGCCGACAAACCGGCCGCGGCGCTGAGACGCTCGAGATTCAAGGGCCGGTCGAAGTGCTCGCGGATATGCCCGATGGCGGCGGCGATGCGGGCATAGGCGGCGTTGCCGTGGCGGCGCGGATCGATGCGGCGCGAGACGCCGGCGATGCCGGCGATTTTTCCCTTGGCGTCGCGGATGGGAAGCTGGCTGAACAGCAGCCAGCTCAGCTGCCGGTTGCCCGCATCGACCAGTTCGAGGCGGTCGACGATGGCGCGGCCGGCCAGGATCTCCCGGTCGTCCCGCTCGCAATGCGCCGCATAGGGCGGCGGATATATGTGCCATGCGGTGCGGCCCAGCAGCTGGCTGCGGCTGGACAGGCCGCACAGCCGCAGCATGGCGTCGTTCGCCGCCACATATTGCAGCTTCTCGTTCTTCACGAAGAAGGGATTGTCGGTCAGGGGCGCGAACAGCGCTTCGAGAAGGTCCAGATTGGCGATACCGACATCGTGCGTCGTGATCATGGCGTCTCCGGCCGGCGGGCGCTGTATCATGGCCCAAACACTGCCGCGCTTCAAAAACCTCAACCGGAGCTCACATGACGATCAAAGCCGGACTTGCCGTTTGCGCCACCATCGCCGCGCTCGGGGCCTTCGCCGCCGCCGCCACGGTGCCGATCAAGGCCGAGGACGAACGTTTCACCATGGCTGTGACCATCGACGGTCACCCGCTACGCTTTGTCGTCGACACCGCGGCCACCAATACGTTCATGGCGGCGGAGGTCGCGGGCGCCTTGGGCCTCGCCGTCAAGGCCGACCCGCAGAACGGCGATACCGTGACGGTGCGGCGCTATTCCAGTGCGCTATTCGAGCGCCGCAACCAGACCATCGCATTGGTGCCGCGCACCGGCATGTCGGTCGCCGACGGCGTGGTGGGGATGGATCTGTTCGCGCGGCGGCGGGTCGCCTACGACTTCGAGCACATGACGTTTTCGGCCGGTGCCTCCAGGCCGGCGGCGGCCGGGTTCGCGGCCGTTCCGGTGACGCTGACGGCGGGGACTCTGGCTGTCGCGGATGTCGTGATCGACGGCGTCAGGGCGAAGGCGCTGATCGACGGCGGCGCCCGGCACACGATCGGCAACCTGCTGCTGAAGGACGCGCTGGGCCTGAAGACGGGCGATCCGCGGCTGACGCCGGATCGTCCGACACCCAATCCCAATGCCCCGCCCGCCGAAAAGGCGGTGGTGGGCGGGATCGAGCTGGGTGCGGTCCACATCGAAAAGCCGGTGCTGTCGTTCACCGCCCTCGGCTTCTTCAAGGCCGTGGGGCTCGACGGCGTGCCGGCCCTGCTGCTGGGCAGCGACCTGCAACGCAAATTCAAGATCGTCGCGATCGATTACCGGCGGTCGGAACTGCAGATCAAGCCGTAACCCGCTCTCGACAGGGACCTGCCGCCGGGCGCGCCCGCGGCCTGGGCCATCAGGAGCAGTGCGACTGCATGAATACGGCGTAGTCCAGCCCCAGTTCGACCAGCCGCCGGATCGCTTCGGAGCGGGACACCGCATTCTTCTCCGCCCAGTCCTCGACCGTGGCGACCAAGCCGGCCGGAAACCGCGCCGTCATATGCGGGTCTTTCCCGGTGGCGGGGCGGCCGGGCTTTCTGGACCTCAATTCCACGGACATCGGCCACCCTTTGCTTTTTGGTCTCGGCTTGGAACGGCGTCTCCATGCCGCCGCGCTGCCGACCGGATCAGACTATATTCACACTCCGTATAATTCGTGAATAACGAAATCGTGTAAGTCTTTGGTGTGCGCCTGTGGCCGATTTGCCATGGACGTTTTGTGCATAATTATAAAAATAGTGAGATATGAGAAATCAAAGGGCCGTTTCGGCCTGTTTTAGCAGGCGCCGGCGTGGCCGATTTGCCATAGTTTTTTTTGCATAAATCTCAAGAAAGTGAGATATACGGGTCAAGCGCTGCCGTTGCTGGCAGAAGCGCCGTTACTTCAGAACCAAGGGGGTTCCACAAGTGTTCCAGGTCTCAAACTCCAATCTCCGCGCGGCCTTGATGCTCGGTGCTGCCACAGCATCGGCGCTCAGCCTCTCGGCACCCGCGCTGGCCGCCACGGCGGACGCGACCGAAACGGTCGTCGTCACCGGTTCGCGCATCCCGCAAACCGGCATCTATTCGTCGAGCCCGGTGACGGCGCTCGGCGACCACGAGCTCAAATTGCAAGGCACGACCAGCATTTCGGGCGCCCTGCAGACGCTTCCGTCGGTGGTGAACGACGGCGACGGCAACTCCGTGAACAACGGCACCGCCGGTATCGCCACGG
>CAYXMO010000490.1:0-2634 GCA_964465935.1 uncultured Rhizobium sp. | reverse complement strand
CGGTGGGCGAGGGCAGCCACGCCACGCCGTCGGAAGTCTCGGTCACCTATTTCGGATATCCCGAAGCGGTCAAGCATGTCGAGATGACGCCCAAGATCGCGCCCAACGGCCCGATCTACGATGCCGAAGACTACCGCCGCCGCTTCCCCGACGGGCGTATCGGCTCGGACCCGAGCCAGGCGAGCGTCGAAGCCGGGGCCAAGATCGTCGCCGCCGCGGTGAAGGGCGTGATCGCCGAATTCCGCAACTTCGCGGCGTCGTGACGGCTCACTGTCCTAGCGGATAAACGTGTTCTTCACGCGTTTCGATACGGCGAAATAGGGAATCCAGACGCCGCAGAAGATCACCGTGCGCACGAGCCCGCTGAGCCCCTGCAGGCCGTCGGGCGTCGCCGCCGTAGGAGACGGCAGCGCCGAGAATTCGCCGATCGCCGAAAGCAGCAGAAAAACGTAGAACGTGATCATCAGCTTGGGTACTTCGCGCTTCTTCTGGAAGAACCGGACCAGGCAATAGATCGCGTAGATCGCGACCGCGAGCTCGAAAAACCCGACATAGATCAGGAACGTGTTCGACGATGCCGCCGCGGGCTCGCCGGGCTCGGCCGCGTGCGCGCCCGCCAGGACGCCGGCGCCGAACGTGTAGAAGATGTAGCCGGCATTGAGGACGAGGTGGACGATCGGCAGGATCAGCCAGCCGCCGATGCCGGCGGGCCCCTCCGGCGCCGCCTGTGGGTTCGCTTGCGGGCTGTTCGAGATATCGCTCATGTCATCCCCCGATGGTCGTTCCGGCATGGTGTCGCCGGGTGCGAGCCGATCCTTGCCGTAATATGGCCGATGTTCAACCGCTCCCGCGGCTTAGTAGACGAAGGTGTTCTTCACCCGCTTCGAGATCAGGAAGTACGGAATCCATATCGCCGCCGCCGTCGCCGTGCGCACCGCGGCGCGGATCGGTTCCGACAGCGACTGCGGCGAGGTCTTCACAGCGTCGGCGAAGAAATACTCCGCGATGGTCATCGTCAGCAGCAGGACATAGAACCCGACCATCAGGTAGGGAAGCTGCGCCTTGCGCCGGAAGAACTGCAGGGCGCAGAAGGCGGCGTAGAGGAGCAGCCCCGCCTCGAACCACGATACCGCCAGCAGCGCCATGTCGAGATCGTGCGGCAGCGGCGGCGCACCGCCGGCCGGCACGATCCAGCCATAGCCTTCCGCGATCCCGGCGAAAGCATTGAACGCGATCAGCAGCGCGTTGAGCGCCAGATGCACGATCGGCAGGATCAGCCAGCCGCCGATGCCGCTGGGTGCCGGCGCCTTTGCCGCAGCATCCGTCATGCCCGCCGCCGCAGCATCCGCACGCGGCCGACCGCGAGATCCTCGATCTCCAGCCGCCGGATGCGGGCGCGGCCGATCGCCAGCTGTCCGACCGCGAGCTGGCCGATGGCGACAAAGCCGATCGCCGCCGCGCCGATGGCGAGCGCGCCCAGCGCGGCGGCGCCGAGCGAGGCGGCGCGGAGGGCGCGGTCTTTGCGGTGTCCGGCGGGCATCTGCGGCACGGTGCTAATCCTTCGCCGCGAAGCTGTATTCCAGGTCGTAGAGATGCTTGCCGTCCTCGACGCGGATGGCCAGCGTGCCTTCGAGCCCTTCCAGCTCGCCGGTTCCCGAATCCGGCACGATCACGACTTTCAGCTCGCCGCCGCCGCGCGTCATGATGCCGAAATGCTGCAGCACGAAGCTGCCAGTGCGGCCCTTCAGCGCGCCTTCGACCTTTTCGATCGCGACATAGCCGGCCGAACCCTTCACTGCGGTGCCGGCGCTCAGCATCTGGCCCTTGGTGGTGGCCTGCAGGTCGCCGTGGAACGTCTTGTTGATCGACAGCCGGCCGAGCAGCGGATCGGCGACGCTGTCTTCGCTGGGGAGCGGCGTCGGCTTGACGTCGAACGTGCCGCGCGCCCAGCGCTTCGCCGCGCCCTTGGGCCGATCCTCCTCCTGCTTGCCCGGCCAGATGTAGAGCGCGTCGGGTAGCTTCTCTTCGTTGTCGGCGCCGTCGGTCAGCTTCTCCAGGGCACAGCCGTGGCGCTCGCAGAAGCGGCGCGCGCCGGCGTTCTTCTGGAACACCCAGAGCTGGAAGCCTTGCGGATGCTGCCGCGTCGCCTGTGCGAACAGCTTGTCGCCGGTGCCGCTGTTGAAGCGCGAGGGATGGACGTAGAGATGCTCGAGCCAGCCGCCGTCGACCACCGCGAAACCGACGACCTTGCCGTCGCGCTCGGCGGCCCAGGTCTCCTTGTCGCGCACCACGCCGGCGAACTGGGCGCGGATATCCTCGTCGCCGCGCAGCCTGGGCAGATAAGTCATGGTCGCGCGCGCGGCGATGAAGACCTCGGCGACCGCGTTAACGTCGGCGTCGGTGGCGCGGCGGATGGATGTCGGCATGGGGCCTCTAGGGTTGTGACACGGGCGGAGCATGCACATTCAGCCAGTCGCGCAGCGGTTTCAATCCCGCCGGCAGGGCACGGTACACCCGCCGCCGCCCGTCCGTCGGGGCGTCGACCAGGCCGTGCGCCTTGAGCACGGTGAGATGCTGCACCACGGCGGCGCCCCCGATCGGCAGCTCGCCGGCCCGTCCCGACGCCCTGGAAGG
>CAYXMO010000489.1:0-2637 GCA_964465935.1 uncultured Rhizobium sp. | reverse complement strand
GTGCGCACGCCGCGCGGCCGCGACATCATGGCCGCCTGCGGCCAGCTCAAGAGCGAAAGCGTCAAGCTGAAGGCGAAGGACCGGATGGCCGAGCTCGAAAGCGCCGCGCTGCAGCGGATGCCGGGGTAGCGCCTATTTCAGCGATCTTCCTTCAATGCGATTTCCATAACAACGATTGCTTGTTTCAGTGGGGGCAAGTGAAGCCGGACGACGTTCCAAATGACCTCGTCCGAAACGCTTTCATATTCGTGTCGGAGGACATTGCCGATACCCAGGATATTGCGCCATGGAATCTCGGGCCGCGTTTGGCGCAGATGCTCCGGAATCCGCCGGCTTGCTTCGGAAACGATCTCTATCCCGCGCTGAACGGCGTGCCGGAGAGTCCAGTCGGATTGATAGTCGGCAAGGGATTTGCCGGCCACCGCGGCTTCGATGCCATCGATGGCCGCTAGGATGTCGTGCAAGCTCGGCCGAATCAGCCTCACGATCAGAACACGCGCTCTGCAGACGCCTCAATGCATGTCTTGAGCAGTGGATGCAGGCTGTCGCGGGTGGTGATGTCCACGGAAACGCCGAGGCGATCCTCCAGGTGGTACTTGATGCCAACGAGTTCGACCAGAGAGAACCCCGTGCCATGTTCATAGTCGATGAACACATCCACGTCGCTTTCGTCGCGGGCCTCGTCGCGAGCCGTCGAGCCGAATAGATAGAGCGACGTCGCGCCGAGCGCCTTGACGGCGTCAGCCTCTTTCTTCAAGGCGGCAATGGCGGCTTCGCGCTTCATGTCATCATACTATCAGGTTTTCGGCCGCTTGGCGCTCTTCTTCGCCAGCCGCATTCCAGGCTGGTCGCCATTGGTAAATTCAATGCCCGATTCTTCCAACGCCCGCTGAAGCGCGGCCATGGTGGCTTTGATGGGTTTGCGGTTGCCCAGCTCGAAATCGGCGATGGCGCGGGCGGACACTTGTGACGCCTCAGCGAGCGCCTGTTGCGACATATGGAGCATGGCGCGAGCACCGCGACATTGAGCAGCCGAAATTGTCATATTGCAACCCTGCAATAATACCGCTATACCGCGGACCGTTGGAATCAGGCAATCTTGCCTATTTCAGGATATGCGGAGACCGCGCCCTGGCCAACATGCGCCGCGCCGGGAAAGCCGTGCCTGCGGCCAGGCGTTCACCCCTGGACGCCGCGCTCCGCGCGGCCGCCTACGACATGGAGATGCCCCTGCGCGAGGCCCGCCATCTGGTCCGGGTCAACAGCGTGGTGGACCCCGATAGTGCCGCCGAGGAGGTCCAGCGCAAGCTCGAAATCGTCGACCGGAACCTGCGCCGGATCTATGCCTTGTTCCGGCGTTGAGGCGTCAGGACGCCGTCAGCATCATATCGACGCGAATAGCGTCGAAGGGGAATTCGATCAAGCCCTCGTCGTTGCGCCGTAAAATGCCGGCGTTCAGCAGAGCATGGACATCGGCATGGACGGCCTTGACGTCACGGCTCATCCGACGTGCCAGCGCGCGGATGGACATCGCTCCGGCGCCGGTCATCGACCGGACGATCTCCCATCGCTTTGCCGTCAGGGTCAGAAATAGAAGCTCGGGCGTCGCGAAGCTGATGTGCGCACCTTGCCTGCGTCCCTTGAACGCCTCCGTTGCGCGCCGCGTGACCATCCTGCGATCGGCGATGCCAAGAGTCACGGTTTTCATGATCGTCTCCTCGCGTCCACGTCGTCCCAGAAGTCGGCCAACAGGCGCTCCGCAGTCATGAACTCATAAGGCATTTCGAAGCCGCCGACGTGCCGGTGGTCGCCTTTCCCCGATTCATTGTCGTAACGCAACGTACAAAGCCCATATTCGATCAGCACAAGACTGTATTTGAACCCATGCGCCGAGCCCGGCACCTGCGCTGGCACACGCCAGATGGTGATTTCGACAAAAGCGTCCCTGTCGAGAACGTGCTTTTCGTCGAGCACCAGTTCGGCTTTCATGTTGGACAATATACCAACAGTGCTGTACGTTGTCAATTACTCCAACACCCACCACCTTGGCCGGCTTGACGGAACGCCTCGCGCGGCCGAACAATCGCGTCATGACCGACATCTTTTCTCTCTCAGGCAAGATCGCCGTCGTCACCGGCGGCTCCCGCGGCCTTGGCCGCGAGATGGTGCTGGCCTTCGCGCGCGCCGGCGCCGATGTCGTGATCGCGTCGCGCAAGATCGCCGCCTGCGAGGAGGTCGCGCGCGAGGTCGAAAAGCTCGGCCGCCGCGCGCTGCCCATCGCGGCGCATGTCGGCAAATGGGGCGACAACGACGCGCTGGCCGAGGCGGCGTACAAGCATTTCGGCCGCGTCGATATCCTGGTCAACAATGCCGGCATGTCGCCGCTGGCGCCGTCGCTGACCGCGACCACCGAGGAACTATTCGACAAGGTCATCGACATCAATTTCAAGGGGCCGTTCCGGCTCTCCTCGCTGATCGGCGAGAAGATGATGGCGGGCGAGGGCGGCGTGATTATCAACCTGTCGAGCACCGCATCCTATCTGCCGATGCCACACACGATTCCCTATGGCGGCGCCAAGGCGGCGATCAATGCGATGACGGTGGCGCTGGCCAAGGCGTTCGGCCCCAAGGTGCGGG
>CAYXMO010000488.1:0-2642 GCA_964465935.1 uncultured Rhizobium sp. | reverse complement strand
CCGCCCGCCGCCGTCAGCACCGCGTCGCCGGCGGCGGTGTCCCATTCCATCGTCGTGCCGTGACGCGGATAGATGTCGGCCTCGCCCGCCGCGACCAGGCAGAATTTCAGCGACGATCCGGCGGTGATGAAATCCTTCACCGGATAGGCGGCGAGATATTCCTCGGTCTTCTTGTCGCGGTGCGAGCGGCTAGCGACCGCGGTCAGCCCGCCCGGCGGCGCCGGGCGCACGCGGATGGCGCGGGCGCGGGCGAAATCGGGCAGCGCCGCGACCTTGGTCTCGATCTCCCAGGCGCCGCCGGGCGTCTCGCCGAAGAACAGCCGCTGCTTGGCCGGGGCATAGACGACGCCGCGCACCGCCAGCCCGTTGACGACCTCGGCGATGTTCACGGTGAATTCGCCGTTGCGGCTGATGAACTCCTTGGTGCCGTCGAGCGGATCGACCAGGAAGAAATGCAGGCCGACCTGCGGCAGCCGTCCGGCCGCGACTTCTTCCTCCGCCACCACCGGCACGCCGGGCACCAGCGTCCGCAACCCTTTCAGGATATAGGCCTCGGCTTCCTCATCGGCGTCGGTCACCGGCGACTGGTCGGACTTCTTGCGCGCCTCGGTACCCGCTTCGTAGTGGCGCATGACGACGGCACCGGCCCCGTGCGCCAGGGCCGCAAGCTCGATCAGACGCTCGGAAGGCTTCGACGTCATGTGCGCATCCCCATCGGCGATAGGTCCCCATAGCACACGGCACGGAACCCGCGCGAACCCGCCTTGCGCGGTTTTCCTCATGTCCGGTTGCGCCTTTCTTAAGCATTCCTTAAGAGGCGTCGATCATGGTTACCGCCCGGAAACCACAGGCTTCGCATGGGGATTTGCCCGTCATGGACGACATCGAGTTCGCCGCGTTTCTGGTCAGCCGCGTCTGCCATGACCTCGTCGGACCGCTCGGCGCGGTGGTCAACGGCCTCGAAGTCATGGAGGACGAGCGCGACGCCGCGATGCGCGCCGACGCGCTGAAGATCGTCTCGTCCAGCGCGCTGCAGGCCCTGGCGCGGCTGCAATTCCTGCGCATCGCCTTCGGTGCCGCCGGCTCGGCCGGAGCCGAGCTCGATGTCGGCGAGGTCGGGCGCCTGGTCGCCGGCCTGCTCGAAGGCGGCAAGGTCAAGCTCGAATGGCAGGAGACCCATGTGAACTGGCCCAAGAACTGGGCCAAGCTCCTGATGAACGCCGCCTTTCTCGGCGCCGACTGCCTGCCGCGCGGCGGCACGCTGAACGTCGCGATCAACGCCGACCCGGCGGCCCCCGGCTTCAAGATCGTCGCCACCAGCCCTTACGCCCGCGTCCTCGACGAGGTCGCCAATGCGGTGCGCGGCGAGGAGGCGCATCTCGACGCCCGCGGCATCCAGCCCTATCTGACCCACAAGCTGTCGCGCGACCTCAATGCCGGCCTGACCCTGACGGGCCGCGAAGGCGTGGTCGAGCTGGCGGCGGGTTAAACCGCGCCTTTACCATCGCGCTTCTAGTCTCGCACCCGGTTTTCCAGGTGGGCCGCCGCGTGACGCGCGGCCGTAACGGGACGTGAAGCCATGAGACATTGCCTCGTCGTCGACGACAGCCGGGTGATCCGCAAGGTCGCCTGCCGCATCCTGCAGGACCTCCAATTCGAGACCGGCGAAGCCGAGGACGGGCTGACCGCGCTCGCCTCGTGCCGCGCCCGCATGCCCGAGCTGATCCTGCTCGACTGGAACATGCCGAACATGAACGGCATCGAATTCCTCAAGACCCTGCGCCGCGAGCGCGGCGGCGAGGACCCGGTCGTGGTCTTCTGCACCACCGAGAACGACATCGCCCACATCACCGAGGCGCTGGGCGCCGGCGCCAACGAATACATCATGAAGCCGTTCGACCGCGGCATCATCGAGGCCAAGCTCGCCGAAGTCGGCCTGATGTAAGCCGCATGTCGCCGCAAGACCTCGATTTCCTCGCGCAGATCGTGCGCCGCCGGTCGGGACTTATCCTGCCGTCGCACAAGCAGGGCTTGATCGAAAGCCGGCTCGGGCCGGTGATGCGGCGCTTCGGCTTCCGCTCGGCCGAGGCCTTGATCAAGGAACTGCGCCACGGCCGCGACGCGCTGGCGCGCGCCGTCACCGAGGTGATGACGACCAACGAATCCTCGTTCTTCCGCGACCGCGCCGTGTTCGAGCAGTTCCGCGACCTCGTCCTGCCGCAGCTGCTCGAAGCGCGCGCCGCGAGCAAACGCCTGCGCATCTGGTGCGCCGCCTGCGCCGCCGGGCAGGAGCCCTATTCCATCGCGATGCTGCTCGACGATCTGAAGCTGCCGGCCAAGGGCTGGAGCATCGACCTGATCGCCACCGACATCAGCGCCGAGATGATCGCGCGCGGCGAGGAGGGCGTCTATTCGCATTTCGAGGTCCAGCGCGGCCTCGCCATCCGCCGCCTGGTGGCGCATTTCACGCAGGAAGGCGGCAGCTGGCGCGTCCAGGAGAGCCTGCGCCGCCTGGTGACGTTCCGCCAGTTCAACCTGCTCGATTCCTATGGCTGGCTCGACGATCTCGACGCTGTGTTCTGCCGCAACGTGCTGATCTATTTCGACGCCAAGACCAAGACCCAGGTGCTCGACAAGATCGC
>CAYXMO010000487.1:0-2642 GCA_964465935.1 uncultured Rhizobium sp. | reverse complement strand
GCGGCAGGTTCGTCGCCCGCAGCTCCACGCCGCCGCGCGGCAGCTCGCTCACGGCGCCGACCACCGCCTGCACCGGCGCGGCGTTCATCAGAGTCACGAAGCCCTGCAGCGCGCGCACCGCGGCCGGCGAGCCGCCGAAGAATTCACCGAGCGCGTCGAAGAAGTCCTTCTGCCGCGGATAGAGCTTGAACACCGGACGCACATCCGGCGCGATGCCGGCCAGCCGCTTGGCGGCGTCGGCGGCGGTCCAGAAGCCGCCGAGCTCGTCGACCAGGCCGTTGCCGCGCGCGTCGGCGCCGGACCAGACGCGGCCCTTGGCGATGTCCTGGACCTTGGCGAGCGGCAGGTGGCGCCCGCGCGCGACCTTGGCCGTGAAGTCGGCATAGATCACGTCGGCTTCGTGGTTCAGCGCCGCGAGCTGCTCGGGCGTGTAGGGCACAAATTCCGAATTGTAGAGCGCGTTGCGGCCCACCCCGACGGTGTCGGTGCCGACGCCGGCCAGCGCCAGGCTGCGGTCGATCGAGACCTTGCCGGTGAGCACGCCGATCGAGCCGGTGATGGTGCCGGGCTCGGCGACGATGCGGTTGGCGCTGAGCGAGATGTAATAGCCGCCCGACGCCGCGACGCCGCCCATGCTGACGATCACCGGCTTGCCCCTGGCCTGCGCCTTGCGCACGGCGTCAAGAATCTGGTCGGACGCGGTGACCGAACCGCCGGGGGAATCGACGCGCAGGACGATCGCCTTGACGTCCTTGTCGTCGGCGGCGGCGCGGATCGCCTTGGACGTCACGTCGCCGGCGATGACCTGGTTGCCGCCGAACAGCCCGCCACCGGAATTGCCGCCGTCGAAAATCTCGCCCGAAGCCTCAATCAGCGCGATGCGCGGACCCGAGCCGTAGCCCGACGTCTGTTTGCGGCTGCGGTCGAAATCGGCCATCGCCACCAGCTTGGCGCCGTCACCGGCGCGGGCGAGCGCCGCGGCCTGGGCGTCGTCGTCGAAGCCGATTTTGTCGACCAGGCCGGCGGCGCGCGCGTTTTCGGCGAATTGCGGACTGGCGTCGAACGCCTTGACGACGTTGTCGCGGCTCAGATGCCGCGCGCCGGCGGCGCCGGCGGCCGCGTCGTCGTACCAGGACTGCATCAGCCGCGTGAGCTGCAGGCGGTCGGCCGGCGTCATGTTCTTTTCCATGTACTGGTCGGCGGCACTCTTGAAGTCGGCGCGCTTGACGATCTGCGGATCGGCGTTGAGCTTGTCGAACAGGCCGCGCAGGAAAATCTGCCCGCCGCCCTCGCCCGCGGCGGTGAACGGCGCGTTCGGCTGCATCCAGATCTCGCTGGCGGACGACGCGGCCAGATAGTCGCCGAGGCCGGACGCCAGGAAGCCCTGGCTGTGGGCGATGACGAACTTGCCGCTGGCGCGGAATTTGCGGATCGCTGCGCCGAGTTCCTGCGCCTCGGCGATCGAAAGATTGGCGCTGCCGACGCGCATCACCACGCCCTTGACGCGGCTGTCGCGCTCGGCGGCGTCGAGGCCGAGCACGACGTCCATCACCGTGAGCGGCGTGGCGGCGAAATCGAAATCGCTGTTGCGCGAATCCTCCAAAGGCGCGCGCAAGTCCAGCGCTAGCACCATGCTCGGCGGCAGGCCGTCGCCGCGGATCGCCGCCCAGATCACCAGCGCGACGGCCAGCAGGAGCAGGAAGGCCGCGAATTTGGCCATCCCGTTCAGGACGCCGAAGGCGATGGAACGGAGCCAGCGGAGGAATGCCATGTTTGGGAGCCTTTCGGGTGTGCCTGAGCAACCAAGCGCGGCGGCGCGCGGTTTGCCAGAGCTATGTCCTAAATAGGTTTCTCGAAACTAATATTTCAACCCCACGGTCAGGAGGCTTTGGCTGAAGGCAAACCAGATCGTGGCGAATGCGGCGAGCACCAGCAGGCCGTCGCTCGCCTTGGTCCACCACGGACGCGCCGGGTCGCGCAGGCCCAGGACGAAATTGGCGACCGGCACCACGGTGCCGATCACGCCGATCACGCCCAGAAGCTGGATGCCGCGCCACAGCCAGTCGATGCTGGGGCTGTGGCTGACCAGGGTGCTGGCGACAGTGAGCAAGGCAAGCGGGAAGCCGGCGAGGAACACCAGATCGATCAAGGCTTCGACGCGCGTCAGGCGGTAGAGCAGCCGCGCCCGTCCGGCGAGCGCGAGCGGACGCTGATAGCGCCAGCGCAGGACCGCCTTGATCGGCCAGAACGCCACGGCCAGAACCAGGATCGCCAGGGTCGCGGCGTAGAGATAGAAATTCCACGATGCCCTGGCGAAGTTGGCCGGCTGGATGACGATGATCGGGCCGATCTCGTCGGTGCCGATCTGGTCGACATGCCCGTCGCGGAAATTGGCCTGGATGAGGTTGTCGCCATTGGTTTCCTGCCAGACGAACGGCTTGATCTCGCGCCAGCGCTTGGGGTTGCCGGCGGCGTCGGTGAGCAGCGAAACGCTGACCGTGGCGTCGGGATTGACGCTGATGCTCACCGGCTGCAGCGTGCCGGCGAGCGCGATGAAGTTCGACTCCGAGCGGCGGCTGATCATATAGTCGCCGGCGATGCGCTGGCCGTCGGCGAGCGCGGTCTTCAGCGTCGGCAGCGGC
>CAYXMO010000486.1:0-2646 GCA_964465935.1 uncultured Rhizobium sp. | reverse complement strand
CCCATGTCGACGACGTTTTTCGGCGCCTCGCCCCGCTCGATCGCGGCGATGCCGTCCAGGATCGCGCGTGTCGCGGCCAGCGGCGAGGTGATCGCGGCGATGTGCGGCGTCGCGATGATCTTGGGATGCTTCCAGATCGGACTGGCTTCGGGCAGCGGCTCGGTCTCGAACACGTCCAGAGTCGCGCCCGACAGGTGGCCGGAGTCGAGCGCCGCGATCAGGTCCGGCTCGTTCACATGTCCGCCGCGCGCGATGTTGATGACATAGGCGCCCTTGGGCAGCTTGGCGAAGGTCGTGGCGTTCAGCACATGCCGCGTGTCCGGGGTCAGCGGCAGGACGCAGACCAGGAAATCGCACTGCGCCAGGAACGCGTCGAGCTCGCCGCCGCCGGCATAGCTTTTCACGCCGGCGACGCTCTTGCGCGTGCGGCTCCAGCCGGTGACGGCGAAGCCCAGATCGCGCAGCCGCTCGGCGCACACCGTGCCGATTTCGCCCAGGCCCAGGATGCCGACACGCGTCGTCTCGGTGGCCCGCGGCAGCATGCGCTGGCGCCATTTGCTCTCGGTCTGCGCGCTCGCGAAGAAATGCACCGTGCGGTGCTGCATCAGGACATGCAGCACGGCGAACTGCGCCATCTCGCCCGACAGCGTCGGGTCGACGAAGCGGATCAGCGGGATGTGCTTGGGGAAGCCCGGATCGAGCAGGAAGCCGTCGACGCCGGCGCCGAGCGAGAACACCGCTTTCAAATTCGGCAGCGAAGCCAGCAGGCCCGGTGGCGGCCGAAAGCTCACCGCATAAGCGATGTCGGCTGGATCGTATTGGTCGACGCCATGGGCGTAGACCTTCTTGCCGCCGACGGCGAGCGGCTGCTGCCAGATGCCGCCCCATCCCGGCGGCACGAGCAGAAGGATCGACGTGCTCATGGCCGCACGCTCCTGCGTTTGCGCAATGGGCGCAAGCCGGTCTTACGGCTTGGCTGGTGTCGCTGCCGGCGGTGTACCGGGCGCAGCGGGCGCCGGCGCCGCGGGCTTGGCGGGCGCCGGCGCTGGGATCGGCGCCGGTGTATCTTCCTGCGTGCGCAGATAGGCGAGCAGGTTGATGCGGTCCTGCGGATTGCGCAGGCCGGCGAAGCTCATCTTGGTGCCGGGCACGAAGGCCTGCGGCGTCTTGATGAACTTGAACAGCGTCTCATACGTCCACGGATTGTGGTCCGCGCTCATCGCGCTGGAATAGGAGAAGTCCGGATGCGTCGCGCGCGGCCGCCCGATCAGATTCCACAGATTGGGGCCGATCTTGTTGGGCCCACCCTTGGTCAGGTCGTGGCACTGCTCGCATTTGACCGAGATCGTCTTGCCGGCGCCGGCATCCGCGGCCGCCAGCACGGTGCCGAAATCAGGGATGGGCTCCTCCGCCGGCGCGGCGGTGCCGCCGGTGGACGCGGTCTCGACCACGCCTTCGACGTGATAGGCCTCCTTGGCGGGCTTCTCGACCTCGAACAGCGATTCGGTCGCGAACAGGATGACGAGGACGAAGATCAGCGTGCCCAGAACGCCACCGGCGATCTTGTTCCACTCCCAGGAATCCATAAGGTCACGCTCCGCTTTGCGGTTGGCTGAATGCCGGGCGACATTACCCATGGGCTGGGAACCGTCATTGCGGCGAAGCGTCGCAGAATTTGAGGGAATTCAAGGGTTTCCATGAGACCGATCGTGCTTATCCCCGCCCGCATGGCCTCGACCAGGCTGCCCGGCAAGCCGCTCGCCGACATTGCCGGGACGCCGATGATCGTGCGCGTCTGGCGCCAGGCCGTCGCCGCCGCTATCGGGCCGGTCGTGGTCGCTGCGGCGGAAGCCGAGATCGCCGCCGCCATCGAGATGGCCGGCGGCACGGCGGTGCTGACCGACCCCGATCTGCCGTCCGGCTCCGACCGCATTTTCCAGGCGCTCGAACGGGTCGATCCCAAGGGCACCCACGATGTCATCGTGAACCTGCAGGGCGACCTTCCGGCGCTCGACCCGGCCATGATCCGCCTCGTCGCGCAGACGCTGGCCGCGAGCGGCGCCGACATCGCGACCCTGGCCGCCGAGATCGACGATCCCGCCGACCGCGACAATCCCGCCGTCGTCAAACCCGTGGTCGCCTGGGCAGGCCGGCGCGGCCGCGCGCTCTATTTTACCCGCGCCCGGGCGCCGTCGGGCGAGGGCCCTCTGTTTCACCATGTGGGAATCTACGCATACACCCGCGCCGCGCTGGCGCGCTTCGTCGCGGCGCCGCCCTCGCCGCTCGAGCGGCGCGAGAAGCTCGAACAGTTGCGCGCGCTGGAGTTGGGAATGCGCATCGAGGTCGCGCGCGTGGACAGCGTGCCGCTCAGCGTCGATACTCCCGCCGATCTCGAAAAAGCGCGCAAGCTGTTGGGAATGAAGGCATCGTCATGAGCGGATCGGCCATCCAGAACGCCAAGCGCGTCGCCTTCCAGGGCGAGCCGGGTGCCTATGCCAATCTCGCGGCGCGCGAAGCCTTGCCGCAGGCGCAATACATCCCGTGCCCGACCTTCGACCAGGCGGTGGACGCGGTGCGCCGCGGCGACGCCGACCTCTGCATCATCCCGGTCGAGAATTCGCTGATGGGCCGCATCGCGGACATCCA
>CAYXMO010000485.1:0-2662 GCA_964465935.1 uncultured Rhizobium sp. | reverse complement strand
TCGGGATCGATCAGCACAAGGTCGGCCGGCGCGCCCTTCGCCAGCGTGCCGCCGGGGAGGCCGAGGATTTTCGCCGGCGCCGCCGTCAGCATGCGCAGCGCATGCGCCAGCGTCGCGCGTCCGTCATGCACGAGGCCAAGCGCCACCGGTAGCAGTGTCTCCAGCCCCACCGCGCCGAACGCCGCCGAGGCAAATGTCTGCCGCTTGGTGTCGGCGCCCTGCGGATCGTGGCTCGACACGATGATGTCGATCAGCCCCGACGCTACGCCTTCGACCATCGCCGCGCGGTCGGCTTCCGAGCGCAGCGGCGGCCGCACCTTGCGGAAGGTGAGGTACGATCCGACATCGAGCTCGTTCAGCGCCAGATGATGCGCCGACACCCCGCAGGTCACCGGCAGTCCGCGCTGCTTGGCGGCGGCGATAATGTCGAGCGATGCCGCCGTGGAAATCTGCCCGAAGTGATAGCGCGCGCCCGTCATCTCCACGAGGCGGATGTCACGCTCGACGATGATCGCTTCCGCCGCCGCCGGCGACGCTGGCAGGCCGAGCCGCATCGCGAACTCGCCTTCGGTCACCGAAGCGCCGTCGCTCAAATCCGGGTCCTCGGCATGGCCGACGACCAGCGCCCCGAATGTGTTGGCATAAGCCAGCGCCCGGCGCAGCACGCGCGTGTTGCCGATCGTGCGGTCGCCGTCGGTGAACGCCACGGCGCCGGCTTCCTGCAGGAGGCCGATCTCCGTCATGGTCTCGCCGCCGAGCCCTTTGGTCAGCGCCGCCATCGGCGCGACGCGGACTTTCGCCGTCGCCGCGGCACGGCGCCGGATGAAGTCGACCAGCGACGGCTCGTCGATGATCGGATCGGTGTTGGGCATCACCACGATGGTGGTGATCCCGCCCGCCGCCGCCGCGTCCGACGCGCTCGCCAGCGTCTCGCGATACTCGCTGCCGGGCTCGCCGGTGAACACCCGCGCGTCGATCAGGCCGGGCGCCAGCACCAACCCCTTGGCGTCGATCACTTCGGGATCGTTCGGCTCGGCGTCGTTGAACAGGCGCGGCCCGACATCGGCGATGCGGCCGTTTTCCACAAGCAGTCCGCCCTTCACGTCCAGTCCGCTCGCCGGATCGATCAGCCGCGCGTTCTTGAAAGCGATCCGCCGCGTCATGGCGCGTTTCGCCTTGCCGCGGCCAACCCGCGATGGAGCGCGTCGAGCACCGCCATGCGGATGGCGACGCCCATCTCGACCTGTTCCTGGATCAGGCTGACCTCGATGTCGTCGGCCACCGCGCTGTCGATCTCGACGCCGCGGTTCATCGGCCCCGGATGCATCACCAGCGCGCCCTTCTTGGCCGACGCCAGCTTCTCGCGGTCCAGGCCGTAGAAGCGGAAATATTCCCGCGTCGAGGGCACGAAGGCACCCGACATGCGCTCGAGCTGCAGCCGCAGCATCATCACGATGTCGGCGCCTTCCAGGCCCTTCTTCATGTCGTGGAAGATTTCCACGCCGAAACGGTCGGCATCGCTCGGCAGCAGGGTGCGCGGCGCCACCAGCCGCACCCGCGCGCCCATCTTGAGCAGCAGATGGATGTTGGAGCGCGCCACCCGCGAATGCAGCACGTCGCCGCAGATCGCGACGATTAGGTTGGAGAAGTCGCCGCGCCGCCGCCGGATGGTCAGCGCGTCGAGCAGCGCCTGCGTCGGATGCTCGTGGCTCCCGTCGCCGGCGTTCACGACGCAGCAATCGAGCTTGCGCGCCAGCAATTCCGCCGCGCCCGAGTCCTGGTGGCGCACGACCAGGATATCGGGCCGCATCGCGTTCAGCGTCGTCGCGGTATCGATCAGGGTCTCGCCCTTCGACACCGACGAGGTCTTGACGCTCATGTTCATCACGTCGGCGCCCAGCCGCTTGCCCGCCAGCTCGAACGAGCTCTGCGTCCGGGTCGAGGCTTCGAAGAACAGGTTGATGAGCGTGCGCCCTTTGAGGACGTCGGTCTTCTTGTTGGCGCCGCGGTTGAGCGCCGCGTAACCCTCGGCGAGATCGAGCAGCGCAGCGATCTCGCGCACCGAAAGGTGTTCGATGCCAAGCAGATGGCTGGATTGAAGGATGGGTTCGGCGGCGGCCGGGCTGGTCATTAAAGCGGTGGTATAGGGGAGGGGGGCAGGTTCCGCAACCGCTCCAGCGCGCCCTGCAGGATGTACGCCGCCGCCATCTTGTCCACGACCTCGCCGCGCCGCCGCCGCGAAGCGTCAGCGTCCAGCAGCGTCCGCGTCACCGCCGCGGTCGACAGCCGTTCGTCCCACATCAGGATCGGGAGCGCCGGCGCCCGCGCCGCGAAATTGCGCGCGAACGCCCGCGCCGATTGCGCCGACGGCCCGTCCGTCCCGTCCATGTTGAGCGGCAAACCGACCACGAGCCCGCCGACGTTCTGTTCGGCGATGATCGCGTCCAGCTTCACGGCATCGGCGGAGAACTTGCCGCGCTTCAGCGTCTCCATCGGCGTCGCGACGGTGAGCCGTGTATCCGACAGCGCCAGCCCGATGGTCTTCTCGCCAAGGTCGAGCCCCAGCAGGCGGGCGTTCGGAGCAACGGCGGCTGTGAGATCTTCGATGGCCGCAATACTTAGCAAGAAAACTCCCTCTCCCCCCCCGTGGGTGAGGTGAGGG
>CAYXMO010000484.1:0-2662 GCA_964465935.1 uncultured Rhizobium sp. | reverse complement strand
TCCGCGCCTGGGTCGGCGTTTATCTGGAGAAGGTCGACATCAAGCGCATCGTGCCGGATAGCGTCGACTGGCTCCTGTGCCACTACTCGGCGAAATCCCTGCGCGAGGAGATCGTGTCGCTGCTGGAAAAAACCGACGCCATGATCCCGCAGCAGAAATGGTTCTCCAACCTGGCGCATGTCGGCAATATCGGCTCGGCCTCGATCTGGGTGATGCTCGACGAGTTCCTCAAGAGCGGCCGGCTCAAGCGCGGCGAAAAGGTCCTGTGCGTCGTGCCCGAGAGCGGCCGCGCCCTTGTCGGCTTCATGATGCTGGAAGCCGTTTGATGGCGGACACGGCCGAGGTCTTGCGCAAGCTCGCCGTGGTGTTCGCGTCGTTCGAGGGCCGGCTCGAGCAGACGCCGCTGATCCGCAAACTGACCCGTGGACGTTTTGAAATCGCCGACTATCGCGCCTTCCTGATCGGCTTGCGGCAACAGGTGAAGGATGGCGCGCTGTGGATGTCGCGCGCCGCGTCGAACGTCGACGAGGCGCATCTGGAGCTGCGCTCCAAGCTCATGCGTCACGCCGTGACCGAGCATCGCGACTTCCGCTTGCTCGAAGCCGACTATGTCGCGGCCGGCGGCATGCTCGACGACATCGTCGGCGCCCCGAAGAACATCGGCTCCGAAGCCTTGTCGGCGTGGATGTTCCACGAAGCTTCGAAACCCAATCCCTTCGGGCTTCTGGGCGCGATGTGGATCATCGAAGGGCTGGGTTCGATCAAGGCCGCCGAATGGGGACGCCTGGCGCAGTCGCGCCTGACGCTGCCCGACACTGCGGTGCGTTTCCTGCTCTATCACGGTGAGAACGACACCACCCATATCGCGGAGTTCGAGGAAATGCTGGGGCTGGTCCTGCCGGACGAAGCGGTTGCCGCGCGCATCGTGCGTACCGCGGAGGTGACGGCACGGCTCTATGCCCTGCAGATCGAGGAGATCGCGGCGTGAGCGCGCCCGTCTTCGACCCCAAGACCTTCGACCCGCGCAACCCCGATCCCTGGCTGGCGTTGTCGCTCGACCGTTCGCTCCCCATCGACGAGGATGCCAAGGCTGCGCTGCTGCGCGGCAACGCCTCGTGGTCGCGCGACTGGATGTTCAACATCGTGCGCGGCCCGATCTTCCTGTTCTTCCTGGTGGTCAAATTCCTGCGCGCGATCTCGCCGCATTGGCCGAATCTGAACGGCGCGCTGCACAAGCTGATTCATTGGGGCCTGCGCAACTTCGCTTCGCGCGACGCCAATTTCCTGATCATGCGGCACTTCCATATCGGCAGCGAAATCCTCGCCTTCATCAAGGCCAATGCCGGCGTGCCGGGGATCGAGACCGTGTCGCTGCGTCCGCGCGTGCTCAAGGATTTGGAAGACAACGTCTTCCTGCAGCACGATCTCAACGTCTACAACTTCATCATCCAGCTCAATATCGGCCTTAGGGCGCAGAACCGCGATCTGACGCCGGTGGCCAAGCCCGATTTTTCGATGATTACCGACGGGCCGTTTCCCATCGAGCTGAAGGACGACCGCTGGCTCAACTTCGCCGACGTGCAGACCGCGATAGAGGCCTACACGCCGCTTTACGCGCTGTTCCTGCCGCGCGCCGATTTCATCCGCGCCTCCAATTCGCTGCAGCTCGACGAGACCGTCGCGATCTATCTCGCCAAGCTCTTGGGCACCGACTATCACCTCGCCTTCGTCGAGAACCACCACCCGATGGTGCAGCTATCGACCTTGCAGGCCGGCTATCGCCTGATGATGCACGGGCTCGATTGCGAGGCGCTGCATGGCTGGCTGCGCACCATGAAGCGGGCGCAGGCGAGCGGCGCCGTCGCCTTCGGCGCCTCGCACTAAGTGCCGCAGAAGGTCTGCAGCACGACTTCGTCCGGCTTGGGCGGCTCGGCATAGGCGGCGAATTGCGGCTGGTCGTCGAAAGGCTTCGACAGCACCGTCAACAATTCCTCGAACGGCGCGAAGTCGTTGTGCGTCTGCGCCGCGACGATCGCCGCTTCGACGCGATGGTTGCGCGGGATGAACGCCGGGTTGACGGCGCGCATGCGGGTTGTTCGCTCGGCCGGCGAGACGCTTTCGAGCGCCAGACGATCCCGCCATTTGAGGAGCCAGGCCTTCAGCGCCGCGGCGTTGTCGAAAAGCGCGCCCAGTGCATCGTCCTTGGCATCATCCGCCGCGCAGTCGCTCAAGCGGCGGAACGTCAGCGTGAAATCGGCGCGGCCATCGGCCATGTGGCGGAAGAGCTCGCCGATCAGCGGCAAGTCTTCCTCGCGCACCTGGGTAAAGCCCACCTTGCGGCGCAGGCCGGCGTGATACGCGGTCTCGAACAGGCCCGGATAGGCGTCGATCGCGGCTTGCGCCGATTTGACGGCGGTCTCCTCGTCGGGCCCCAGCAGTGGCAGCAGCGCCTGGGCGAAGCGCACCAGGTTCCAATGCCCGATGCGCGGCTGGTTGACATAGGCGTAGCGCCCGCCCCGGTCGATGGAGCTGAACACCGTTGCCGGGTCATAGACGTCCATGAAGGCGCAGGGGCCGTAGTCGATGGTCTCGCCGGAGATCGCGGCATTGTCGGTGTTCATCACGCCGTGGATGAAGCCGATGAGCTGCCATTGCGCGATCA
>CAYXMO010000483.1:0-2665 GCA_964465935.1 uncultured Rhizobium sp. | reverse complement strand
TCCAGCCGCAGCCCATGCAGATTTCGCCGCTGGGCAGGCGCGGATGGTTGATCGCGATGAGGCCGTGCAGCGCCTCTACCCTGTCGAGCAGCTTGCCGAATGTCGGCATGCTCGCGCTGCCGAGCCTGAAATCGATGGCCTCGGTCGGGCCGAAGACGTTGGCGTGGCCGTTGAACGTCGTGATCTCGCGCCCCGGCAGCAGCAGCGTCTTGTCGAAATAGGGCTGCAGCTCGCGCATCGCATCGTATTGCGAGGTCGCGTTGTGGTCGGTGATGGCGATGAAGTCGAGGCCGCGCGAAGCGGCCGCTTCGACGGTTTTGAACAGCGGGCAGGGCACCTTGCGCCGGGCTTGGCTCCAGCAGGACCCGTCGCTGTGCGCGGTGTGCAGGTGCAAATCGCCGCGAAACCAGGCGGGGCCGCGCTTCAGCGGCGCGCCGGAGAACGCCGACACCGCATAAGCCGCGCCCGGTTTGTCGAAGAAGACGCGCGCTTCGTACTCGGCATGCGCGTCCTTGCGGATATTGGGAATGCCGAGCAGCAGCTTCCAGGTGCCGGACGGCAGCGGCCCGGGCAGGTAGGACGGGGTCGCGTCGGTTTCGGAGAGCGTGAAGCTGTCCTTGTTGCCGCCGCTCCAGCCGCGCAGGCGTGCCGGATCGAGGATGCCCAGATCGATCGTGGTGTCCTGGTCCTGGCCGGTGTGGCTGAAGCGCACGGTGAGACGGACGATGCCCGCCGGCACTTCGAACGGCACTTCGCGATAGGTCTGGTTGTCGGCGCCGCTGAGCGAACCTTTGAGCACGACATCGGGCGCGCGCTCGTCCGCGAAGGCCGGCGCCGCGAGCAGCAGGAGCAGGGCGGCGAGCCAGCGCGTCATGTCCGCACCGCCGCGATGCCGTGATCGGCGTTCTTGGTCACCACGATGTCGGCGGCGTCGCGGTCCTTGACGATATGGTCGCGCAGGTTGGGCAGGTTGATGCCCTCCCACACCCGCTTGGCGAAGTCGCGGCGCTGGGCGTCGTCGAAGTCGCGGAAGCGATAATAGAAGCTGCCGGCGTCGCCGCGCCCCGCCACCATCAGCGGCAGCAGCCGGTCGGTGAACCAGGTCTGGATCGCCGTCTCCGCGGCATCGAGATAGATCAGGCAGTCGATCAGGCGCGGTGCGTCCGGCCGCTCGATCTGCGCCAGGTGCAGGCCGTCGAGGATGAGCACGTCGGGGCGCTCGACGATCAGCGGATTGCCGGGATCGACGTCATAGGTGACGTGGCTGTAGCGCGGCATCGCCACGCGTTCGCCGCGCTTGATCGCCGCCAGCGCGCCGCGCAGCGCCTCGACGTCGTAGGATTCGGGAAAGCCCTTGCGCATCGAGATGTTGCGCGCCGCGAGCACGCCGTTGGCAAAGAGATAACCGTCGGTCGCGATGTTCAGGACGCGCGCCGGCCAGGCCGCGGCCGCGTCCGCCAGCGCCGCCGCGAAGGTGCTCTTGCCCACCGCGACGCTGCCGCCGACGCCGATCACATAGGCGATGCCGGCGGCACGCGCCGGCGCCGAGCGGCGGCGCAGTTCGTCGCTGAGAGTGGAAATGTCGGTCATCGCCCGCCCGGTTCGAAGCGCCGACTATGGCATGAAAAATAGTGAAGTAGGCGCTTGACTATCTGCGTGTGAGGGACAATACTGAAGTACAAGCTTCACCAATAAAGATGGGGAAAGACATGGAAGAACAAACGATTATTCACAGCACCTTCGTTCTCACCCGGACCTATCCCAAGCCGCCGGGCAAGGTGTTCGCGGCGTTCTCGGACCCCAAGAAAAAGGTTCGCTGGTATGCCGACGGCGGCGGCAGGGAGACGGTCAGCTACACGCTCGATTTTCGCCCCGGCGGCGGCGAGCACGCCCGCTTCCGCATGGGCGCCGACACGCCGTTCCCCGGCACCGAGATGACCAATGACGGCTATCATCTCGACATCGTGCCCGACCGGCGCATCGTCGCGGCGCACACCATGGCGATGGCGGGACGGTGCTTTTCGGGCTCTCTGACCACCTTCGAATTCCGCGCCAGCGGCGCCGGCACCGAACTCGTCCTCATCCACCAGGGCGTGTTCTTCGAAGGCGCCGACGGGCCCGAAATGCGCGAGGAAGGCTGGCGCAAGCTGCTCGACAATCTCGGCGCCGCGCTGGCGGACTAGATGGCGGCGGTCAGCATCGACAAGCTGTTCCATGCCCTCGGCGATCCGACCCGGCGCGCCATCGTCGACCGGCTGAGCGCGGCGCCGTCCTCGGTGTCGCGGCTGGCGGTGCCGCTGGCGATCACGGTCACGGCGGTGGCGCAGCATCTGGCTGTGCTGGAGCAGTGCGGCCTGGTGCGAACCGAAAAGATCGGGCGCGTGCGCAGCTGCCGCATCGAAAGCGCCGGGTTCGACGCGCTGGCGCAGTGGATCGCCGATCACCGGACGCAATGGGAACGGCGCCTCGACCGGCTGGGTGACGTGCTGGATGAAGAGCAATAGCGGCGGCGCGCGCACCGGTGTCGCATGTCGCGGGCGGCGCCCGTCCGCTATCACGGCATCATGCGCATTCTGGTGACAGGCTCGTCGGGCTGGCTGGGCGCGGCGCTGGTGCCGCGGCTGCAGGCGGCCGGCCATGCCGTGTTCGGCCTCGATCCCAGGCC
>CAYXMO010000482.1:0-2665 GCA_964465935.1 uncultured Rhizobium sp. | reverse complement strand
ACCGGCATGCTCGGCGACGCCGCGGCGCTGCTCAAACCGCGCGTCGACAGCGAGATCGCCAACAACCTGTCCTACATGGAAGCGGGGATCAAAGGCCGCGACTTCTTCGTCGGCGGCGGCCTGACCGGCGCCGACATCCAGCTGCTCTTCGTGTTGGAGGCCGCCGGGGCGCGACTGGAACCATACCCTGGGCTCGTTAAATACCGTTCGGCCATGCACGCCCGCCCCGCCTACAAGCGCGGCATCGAGAAAGGCGGCGAGTACGCGTTGATGAGCAGATAGACTTTTTCGAGGGGGAGATTTCGATGCGCATTTTGCTGTCCGCCGGCCTGGCCGCCGGTTTGTTGCTGTCCGCCGGGCCGGCTCTGGCCGAGAAGGTCGTCGATGGCCGCTACGTGGCGCCGGGCGGCGAATTCTCCATCGCCATGCAGACGACCGCCGACAAGCTGTTCAAGGTCGGCAAGGAAGGCGGCAATGCCGATCTGGTGCTGGTCGACTTGCAATATGCCCGGGCGCAGGCGCATTCCGGCTTCGCCCAGCGCACCATCGAATGGCTCAAGCTCGCGGCGCCGGTCGATCCGGCGGCGTTCGACGCGCGGGCCGCCGATACGGTGAGCGGCTATCTCGAAGGGCGCCTCGCCGGCAGCCAGTTCACCATCACCGACCGCCGCAAGGCGCGCGATGCCGGCGGCCGGCTGGTCTACACCTTCGCGGCCAGCGGCGCGGTGAACGGCAAGCCGGCGCTGTGGAGCGGCGCGCTGCTGTTCTTCGACAGCGGCGTGGCGCTGGTCAGCCAGCTCTACACCCCGGACACCAAGCCGATGCTCGATGCCGACGGCGCGACGGATGCCGAGCTGGCGCAATGGGCCGCCACCATCCGGCCGGAGAAATGATCGCATCGCGGTTCCGCCGGATCGCTCTCACCGCGCTGTTGCTTGTCGCACCGGTGGCGGCGCGGGCCGAGGAGAACGCGCGCTACGTCGCGCCCGGCGGTGCCTTCTCCGTCGCGACCAAAGACGTCTTCTATTGGAAACCGGGCCCGGCTGACGTCGCGGACGGCCGCATCATCGTCGATTTCACGCCTCTCACCGTCGGCATCGCGCTCATCATGCGGCGCTCGGTCGAGTGGATCGCGATCGCCAAGCCGCTCGATCCGGCGGAATTCGATTTTCAAGCCAAGGCAGTCGTCGCCGGCTATCTCCAAGGCCGCTTCGGCGATGCGCTCACGGTCGCCGGCCAGGGCAAGTCGCGCGACGCCGCGGGCCGGCTCGTCTATGCCTTCGCCGCCAAGGGCACGGTCGGCGGCATGCCGGCCTATTGGCAGGGCACGGTCTTGATCTTCGACACCGCAGTCGCCTTGGCGAGCGAGCTCATCGCCCAGCCGACGCAGCACAAATTCGCGCCCGAAGCGGGCGTCATCTGGCCCGAAGCGGTGGCGTGGGCGCGCGATCTTCGGCCCGGACCGTGATCGACCATGTCTCCGTCGCGGTCGCCGATCTGGCGCGGAGCGCCGCGTTCTACGAAGCGGTGCTCGCGCCGCTCGGCCTGACCAAGCTGGTGACGCGCGAGCGCACCATCGGCTTCGGCAAGGCCTATCCCGAATTCTGGATCAATCTGCGCGAAGGACTGCCCGCCGTGCCGCAATCGACCGGCGTGCATATCTGCCTGCGCACGCGCAGCGAGGACTCCGTTCGTGCCTTCCACGCCGCGGCGCTGGCGCATGGCGGAGCCGATGCCGGTGCCCCCGGCCCGCGCCAGGCGGCGATGACGACCTACTACGGCGCCTTCGCCTTCGATCCCGACGGCAACAAGCTCGAAGCGGTGACGTTTCCGGGTTGAGCGCGTCTATAAATCGTGACGTGTGGATCAACTTGCCGATTGTTACAAAACCGGCGAGTCCGCACCACGGGTTGCCTCGCAAAATAAAGTGCGATCACCTTCTCTATCCCCATCTTAACGCGCTCGCGCGGCGCACTTATTTCACGTCCAGAACACTTCGGGAGTGAAGGCCTTCTAAAACGCAAGGCGCGGGGACATACAGGCCGGGTGCAGCTCGCGCGCACCGTCACTGCGGCCGTGGGATCGAGGCGATACGTGCTTGCCGGGCGGCTCTTGAGTGAGCCTGCCGTCTTTCGCGGCGTCACGGATCAGGGCGGCCATCGCCGGACGTGTTGCGTTGCTTCGTCCGGCGATGGCCGCCTTTATTTTTAGGCCCCGGCTTTGCGGCCCGCGACATAGCCGTCGGTCAGCGTGTCGAGCATCGCCAGCGGCACCGCGCCGCCGACCAGCATGGCGTCGTGGAAGCTGCGGATGTCGAACTTGGCGCCCAGCGCCGCCTTCGCCTTCTTGCGCGCCGCCAGGAAGGTCAGCTTGCCCAGCATGTAGCCGCAGGCCTGGCCCGGCGTGACGCAATAGCGGTCGATCTCGGTGACGGCACCGCTCTCCTGGTCGCCCAGCGTGTCGACATAGAACTTGGTCGCCCGCTCGCGCGACCATTTCATGGTGTGCAGGCCGGTGTCGACCACCAGGCGCACGGCGCGGAACATCGCATCGTGCAGAAAGCCGATGCGGCCCAAGGGATCGTCCTTGTACATGCCCATCTCGTCGGCGAGCTGCTCGGCATAGAGCGCCCAGCCTTCGATATAGGAGGAGAAATAGGTCAGCT
>CAYXMO010000481.1:0-2668 GCA_964465935.1 uncultured Rhizobium sp. | reverse complement strand
CGCACGCTCGCCGCCGTCGCCAGCGCGAAGGCGAGGAACCAGAACTCGCTCGCCGCCGAGCCCATGAAGCCGGCGAACAGCGACGGCCGCCACAACCGGAAGATCGCGCGCAACACCTTGGGATCGCGGATGGCCAGCCACGCCGTCAGCACCGCCGCCTGAATCACCAGCCCGACCGCCAGCGTGAACGTCGCGCCCATGACATAGCCGGGCAGATGCAGCTCAAGGATCGCACCGCGATAGCCGATGGCCGAGACCGCGAACAACCCGCCGGCGGAAAGCCCATAGATTGCGGAGTGAACGCCGCCGCCGTCGGCGATCCTGCCGCGCAGCGAAATCAGCACCACGCCCGCCGTCGCGATCACGATCGCAGCGATCATACCGAGCGTCAGCTGGTCGTGCAGGAACACCAGTCCCAGCGCCGCCACGAACAAGGGCTCGGTCTTCAGATACGCCACCGTCACCACGAAGGAGCGCTCGGTCATGGTCTTGAGCATCAGCGCCGTGCCGCCGATCTGCGTCAGCGCTCCGGCGACATCCCACAGCCAGAACCGCCAATCGGTCTGCGGCAAGCCCAATCCATTCACAGTCATGACCACGCGAGGAAGATCAGCGCGAAGGGAAATCCGAACAGGAAGCGCACATGCGTCGCGCCGACCGAGCCCAGGCTCGCCGTCAGTTCGCGCTGCATGGCGTTGCGCGCCGTCTGGCCAGCCGCCGCGACGACGGTGAAGATCACCCACAGAAAGTTCATGGCTTGCGCCAGCGCTCCGCTGCGGCATCGTCGCTGGCCCGCGGCTCGACCCACGCCGCGTCGCCGCCGCGCTCTTCCTGCTTCCAGAACGGGGCCCGGGTCTTGAGATAATCCATCAGGAATTCGCAGGCCTCGAAGGCGCTGGCGCGATGCGCCGAGGCCACCGCCACCAGCACGATGCGCTCGCCGACGGCGAGCCGTCCGACGCGATGGATGACGGTGATGCCGTTGATCAGCGTCCAGCGCGCCCGCGCCTGCTCGGCGATGCGGCCGATCTCGCGCTCGGTCATGCCCGGATAATGTTCGAGGGTCAGCGCCGTCAGCCCGTCGCCGCCGCGCACCAGCCCGACGAAGCTCGCGACCGCGCCGGTGGCCTCGCTCGTCAGCGCTTCGATCTCGTCGGAAACGTCGAAGTCTTCGGCCTGGATGTGGATGTTGACGCTCATCCGCCGGTCACCGGCGGAAAGAACGCGACCTCGTCGCCCGGCGCCAGCACCGCGTCGAGCTTGGCGTGGCTCTGGTTCAGCGCCGCGCGCAGCCGGCGCATGTCGCCGAACGCTTCGGCATAGCCGCCGCCGCGCGATGCCAGCATCGCCGCCAGATCGCCGATGGTGCGCAGGGCCGGCGTGTGCTCGATCACCTCGTCGGCGCGCCCGACCTTCTGCCGCACCCAGGCGAAATAGAGCACGTTCATGACGCGCGCCGCTTGCTTGTATAGGTGAGGCCGGCACGGAAATAGGCGTAGCCGGTGAACACCGTCAGCCCCGCCGCGATCCACAGCGCGGTGTAGGCCAGCGCCAGCGATCCGGGCACCCAGCGGTCGGCGATGGGCCCTAAGATCATCGCGCCGATCGCCACCATCTGCACCGCGGTCTTGAACTTGGCGATGCTGGTCACCGGCACGCTCACCGACACGCCGGCGAGGAACTCGCGCAAGCCGGAGATCAATATTTCCCGCGTCAGGATGATCAGCGCCGGCACCAGCTTGAGCAGGCTCGACAGTCCCGGATTTGGCGGCAGGTTGAACTGGCTGACCGAGCCTTCCGCCACCAGCATCATCAGCGCCACCCCGACCAGGATTTTGTCGGCGATGGGGTCCAGCATGCGCCCGAAATCGCTCGGCTGGTTCAGCCGGCGCGCCGCCAGCCCGTCCAGGAAGTCGCTCAGTCCCGCGATCACGAACACCGCGAACGCCGTCAGCCGCCAGGCATCGCCCGGCAGCACGAAGGCGACCGCGAACACCGGCACCAGCAGGATGCGCAGGACGGTGATGGTGTTGGGAATCTGGAACATGGCGCGACTGTAGAACAATTTGGCGTCAATTCGACCCTCCCTCTAGGCAGGGCCGGCATCACGAATTGGGGTGGAAGAAATCGTAGATCTTCTTCGCCATCGCGGCGCTGACGCCCTCGACCGCGGCGATGTCCGTGATGCCCGCCGCCGCGACCGCCCGCGCCGAGCCGAAATGCTGCAGCAAAGCGCGCTTGCGCGCCGCGCCGATGCCGGCGATCTCGTCCAGCGGGCTGGCGCCGATCGCCTTGCTGCGCTTCTTGCGGTGGCTGCCGATGGCGAAGCGGTGCGCCTCGTCGCGCAGCCGTTGCAGGTAGTAGAGCACCGGGTCTTTGGGCTCGAGGCGGAACGGCTCGCGCCCCCGGATGTAGAAATGCTCGCGCCCGGCGTCGCGGTCCGGCCCCTTGGAGATGCCGACCAGCATGACGTCCTCGACGCCGAGATCGGCGAACACCTGGCACGCCACCGAGAGTTGTCCCGGCCCGCCGTCGATCAGCGCCAGGTCGGGCCATTTGGTCTTGGGGTCCTCGCCCTCCTTGATCAGGCGCGAGAACCGCCGCGTCAGCACTTCGCGCATCATCGCGTAGTCGTCGCCCGGCGTCAGCTCGGTCGATTTGATGTTGA
>CAYXMO010000480.1:0-2670 GCA_964465935.1 uncultured Rhizobium sp. | reverse complement strand
CGTCGGCATGAGCTCGTTCCGGTCGCAATTGCTGTGGCGCGGGCTGCGCGTCGCCTCGTTCACCCGCGTCCGCGGCAAGGGCGGCGCGGCGGTGCTGGTCTTCATGCTGATCGCGGCGGTGGCGTTCGCCGTCGGCTATGTCCTGGCCCTGATCCTGCGCTTCGCGATTTCGCGGCGGCGCGAATACCAGGCCGATGCCGGCTCGGTGGACCTGACCAAGAATCCCGACGCGCTGATCGGCGCCTTGCGCAAGATCGCGAACAATCCGCAGGTGCCGCACGTCTCGAGCGAAGTCAGCCAGATGCTGATCGAGAACCCGCCATCGAGCTCGGCGCTGGCGCGGCTGTTCGATACTCATCCGCCGATCGAAAAACGCATCGCGGTGCTCGAAGCGCTCGGCGGCCACGCGCCGGATGCGCCGCCGGTGAAATCGCCCTGGGCTTAGAGCGGTTTTGTATTGAGTCTACCCATCCAACAACCGTCATCGCCGGGCTTGTCCCGGCGACCCATGAACACCGATGCCGCATGGGTGTTCATGGGTGCCCGGCACAAGGCCGGGTATGACGGTTGAGGGTGATTCAATTCAATCCGAAACGGCTCTAGAGCCGCCGCCTCTCAGCCCAATCCCTGATCGGCGAGCCAGTCGCCGAACAGCTCGATCCATTTGTCCGACGGCGCGCCCTGCTTGACCATGCCGAAGCCGTGGCTGCCGCGCCGGTAGATGTGCATCTCCGCCGAGCGCTCGGCATCGGTCCAGTCGGCGTAGAGATTTTCCGCCAGCCGGTAGAGCAGGGCGTCGTCCTGCGCCATCACGGTGAACAGCGGTGGCGCGTCCGCCGGAACGGCGCGGCCCAGCGTCTCGCCGCCATAGATCGGCGCCACGAAGGCGAGCGGCGCGGCGCGCGGATCGACCGCGACGTCGACGACGAGAAAGGCGCCGGCGGAGAATCCGATCATGCCGACCTTGGCGGGATCGATGTCCCATTCCTTGGCCCGCTCGCGCACGATCGCGATGGCGCGGCGCCCATCGTCGGCGGCGGCGTCGCGCGCCGCGCGGATCGTCTCGTAGGGAATGACGTCGCCGATGGTGCGCGGCGCCTTGCGGCCCTTGCGGGTCAGGTCGATGGCCGCCATCATCTTCAGCATCTGCGCGTCGTAGTCCGCCTGCGCCGCCGGCGTGCCGCGCACGCGGTATTTCAAGAGGAACGCGGTATAGCCGCGCGCCGTCAGCCATTTGGCGACGTCGAGCCCTTCATGCTCCCACGCCAGGATGCGCCAGCCGCCGCCCGGGCACACGATCACGCCGACGCCGTTCGGCCTCTGCGGCCGCAGCACCGTCAGCGTCGCCTCCGAAACGTTGCGCAGCATCGCCGCATCGCCGGCGCTGCCGACTGGGCCGCGAAAAGTGACCTCCGGCCCCACGCCTTCCAGCGTCGTCGGCGGCCCCTTGGGCCATAAAGGGATGATTTCGTCGCCGGTCATCGCGGGCCTCTCTCGCTCGGCACGGCAAACGCTAGCATACCGCTACGGCATTTCCAGACGAAGGCTCGGTTGCATTCGCATCGCGGCAATGCTCCCGTATAGGAGAAATCACCAACGGCACGGCGCGAGGGTTCCATGAAAATCGACAATCAGATAGCGGCTGTCGTCACCGGCGGCGCATCGGGTCTGGGCAAGGCGAGCGCCCAGGCTCTCGCGGCGGCGGGTGTGAAGGTCGCGATTTTCGACATCAATGCTGACGCCGGGGAAAAGGTCGCCAAGGAGATCGGCGGCCTCTTCTGCAACGTCAACATCATGGACGAGGCGAGCGCGCTGGCCGGCTTCGAGAAGGCGCGCGCCGCGCTCGGCCAGGAACGCGTCCTCGTCCACTGCGCGATGACGGCGCGGCGCGGCAAGACGCTCGCCTTCGACAAGGAGAACCGCCGCTACAAGCGCACCCCGACCGACGACTATGCCTTCGGCGTCGCCGGCATTCTCACCGCCTCCTATCGCATGGCGTCGATCGCCGCCGAGGGCATGGCGAGCCTGCCGCCGCTGGAAGACGGCGAGCGCGGCCTCATCGTCTTGACCGCCTCGGTCGCGGCCCAGGACGCCCAGATCGGCCAGGTGATCTACGGCTCGGCCAAGGCGGGCGTAAACGGCCTTGTCCTGCCGATGGCGCGCGACCTGATGGACGTCGGCATCCGCGTCAATTCGATCATGCCGGGCATCTTCGCGACGCCGCTGATGCTCGGCGCGCCGCAGAACGTGCTCGACAGCCTCGGCGCCTCGGTGCCGTTCCCCAAGCGCCTGGGCAAGCCGGAAGAGTTCGGCAGCCTCGTGCTGGAGCTGACGCGCAACACCTATTTCAACGGCCAATGCCTGCGCCTCGACGGCGCGATCCGCATGGCGCCGCGCTAGACAATACGAGGAACAATACATGAGCGCGTTCAAGGACAATCTCCTCGCCGGCAAGACGGCCTTCGTCGCCGGCGGCACCAGCGGCATCAACCTGGGCATCGCCCAGCGCTACGCGGCGCTCGGCGCCAAGGTCGCGGTCGCCGGCCGCAATCCGGAGAAGGCGCAGGCCGCCGCCGCCGCGATCGGCCACGACGCCATCAGTCTTTCCTGCGACGTGCGCGACTTCGCCCCCATTCGCGGCGGGTTTGAGCAGGCGGTGGCCAAGCTCGG
>CAYXMO010000479.1:0-2670 GCA_964465935.1 uncultured Rhizobium sp. | reverse complement strand
GGCGGCTGGATCACCGTCGAAGGCACCGAAGCGCTGACCGCGGTGGACGTGAACTCCGGCAGCTTCACCGCGTCCACGGGCCTCGAAGAGACCAGCTTGCGCGTCAACCTCGAAGCCGCCGACGAGATCGGCCGCCAGGTGCGGCTGCGCGGCATCGGCGGGCTGATCGTCGTCGATTTCATTCACCTCAGCGAAGCGGTCAACATCGAGAAGGTGCTCGACACTCTGGCCGAGAGCCTCTCCAAGGATCACACCCCGACCCAGATCTCGCCGATGTCGGAGTTCGGCCTGGTCGAGATCACGCGCAAGCGGGTGCGCGATCCCCTGGTCAAGCTGATGAGCGAATGCTGCCGCTCCTGCTCCGGCCATGGCCGCAAGCGCACCAAGGACAGCGTCGCGCTGGAGATCATCCGCAGCGTCGAACGCGCCGCGGCGGCGGCGCCGGGCAAGGCGGTGGTGGTCCGCGCCGCGGGCGAAGTGGTGCGCTGGCTCGACGATCACGGCGAGGAGGTGCGCGGCGCGCTCGCCCGCCGCGGCGCCGCCCGCGTCAGCTTCGAAGCCAACGAGGCATTCGCGCGCGAAGGCTTCGATGTCGCCACCGTCTGAGCTGGGCACCTGTCCGATCTGCGGGCGGCCGCGCGACGCCAAGTTTCGCCCCTTCTGCTCCAAGCGCTGCGCCGATCTCGACCTCGCCAAATGGCTGAAGGGCGAATATTCCATCCCCGGCGCCCCGCCGGGCGAGGGCAACGAGCCCTCCGAACCGGACGAACCCCCTGAATTGCATTGATTTTCCCCCCGCTGGACAGGGCGGCACGGCTCGCTTAAAAAGCGCGTCCTTTCCCGGTTAGCCCAGGTAGCTCAGTCGGTAGAGCAGTGGATTGAAAATCCACGTGTCGGCAGTTCGATTCTGTCCCTGGGCACCAGCCTTCGCTCGCGAAGCGAGAGAAGGCTGCCACGCCGAAGCCCACTTGGGCGAAGGCGGGCCTGTTGCCGCTAGCTACGGCTCGGCAGGCCATCCTACGCTGCGCAGCAGCGGAGGATGCCCTCCGAAGCCCACTTGGGCGAAGGAAGGCTGCGCCAAGCTTCGCGCAGCTTCGGATGGCAGGCCACCCTTCGCGATCTCCACCCAAACTGGTCCCCCCTCAGCTTGTCCGCCACGCCGTTTCACGCTGCAATGGCGCCGCCTTGCGTCCTTAGGCGTGTGCCGTGAAGAGCCGACGATCAACCCAGCGCGAGGGACTCGCATGAAGCCGCTGACCTATTCCACGCCGTCGCGCCGCGCCTTGCTCGGCGGCATCGCCGCGCTGGCGAGCGGGCCCTACATCCTGCGCGGTGCGCGCGCCGCGAGTTCGCATGTCGACGTGGTGATCGTCGGCGCCGGCGCCGCTGGCATCGGTGCCGCGATCACGCTGAAGGAAAAAGGCCTCAGCTGTCTGATCGTCGAGGCCGCCAACCGCGTCGGCGGCCGCGCCTTGACCGATACGAAGAGCTTCCACATCCCGTTCGACATCGGCTGCGCCTGGATCCATCGCTACCAGAAGGGCGATCCTTTCGCCGACTGGTCGCAGACGCTGCACTTCGACACCCAGGCCCACAGCCTCGGCGTTACCGGGCTCTATTACGGCCACACGCCCTACAGCAGCCTGATGGTCGAGATGGTCGAAAAAGGCGAGGACGACATCAAGAAGGCGATCAAGCAATCGGTCGAAATCGAGCACAAGGACGTCGCGGTCGGCACCCTGATCAAGGACCGGCCCAAGCCGCTGGACGCGTCCGCGACCTATATGGGTCCGATGGACATGGGCGTGGACCTGGACGACATGTCGGCGGCGGACTTCCACGCCATGGCGGAATACGATCCCAACTATCTGGTGCGCGAGGGCTACGGCACGCTGGTCGAGACCGTGGCGCAGCACAGCGGACTCACTATCGCGCTCGGCACGCCGGTGACCGCGATCGACACCAGCGGCGGCGGCGTCAGCGTTCACACCGGCGGGCGCCGGCCGGGCGTCGTCGACGCCAAGGCTGCGATCGTCACGGTGTCGACCGGCGTTCTCGCCGCGCATGCGATCAGCTTCACCCCCGACCTGCCGCTGGCGACACAGCAGGCGATCGACGACGTGCCGATGGGGCTGCTGGCCAAAATCCCGCTCGAGATCCCTGGCATCGGCCATTATCTGGACGGCGTGCGGCCCTACGACAACCTGCTCAACGAGAACGAGGGGCTGGACGACATCTATTTCCTGGCCTGGCCGTGGAACAGCGATCTCATGGTCGGCTTCGTCGGCGGCAAGTTCGGCTGGGAGCTTTCGCGAAAGGGCCAGGCCGCCGCGGTCGACTACGCCAAGCACAAGCTCGCCAACATCTTCGGCTCCGCCATGCCCCACAAGGTGACCAAGGGACTGCTGACGCCCTGGGCGACCGATCCGCTGGCGCTGGGCGCCTATTCGGCGGCGCGCCCCGGCAAGCATGCCAGCCGCGAGATCCTGGCCCAACCCGTGGCGGGCAAGCTGTTCTTCGCCGGCGAGGCGACGGCGCCGGAGGGTATGTTCGCGACCTGCAGCGGCGCCTATATGGCGGGCCGGGACGCGGCGGTGAAGATCGCGGCGGCGGTGAAGGCGGGCTGAGCGCACGCCGCTGTCGATAACATCGCCGCCGGCTTGGCGCGCC
>CAYXMO010000478.1:0-2671 GCA_964465935.1 uncultured Rhizobium sp. | reverse complement strand
TAGATGGCGTCCGCGCCGGTCTCGCCGGTGCGGATGCGGATGGCTTCCTCGACATTGAGGACGAATATCTTGCCGTCGCCGATGCGGCCCGTGCGCGCAGCCTTCTGGATCGCGTCCACGGCGGCTTCGACTCTGGCCTCGTCGACCACGATCTCGATCTTCACCTTGGGCAGGAAATCGACGACGTATTCGGCGCCGCGGTAGAGTTCGGTATGGCCTTTCTGGCGCCCGAAGCCCTTGGCTTCGGTGACGGTGATGCCCTGGACGCCGACCTCCTGGAGGGCTTCCTTCACTTCGTCGAGCTTGAACGGCTTGATGATCGCTTCGATCTTTTTCATGCATGCTCCTGCGCGCGGATTTTCCCAGAGTTCCGCGTCCCGTTAACGCTTTAGCAGGACTTGTGCCGGTTTTGGCGTGGAAAACGCCTTTATTTTTCAATTAGTTAGAAAAACGAGGTGGAAGCGCTGTGCGCGTCTGCACAAATATTATGCCAACTGCATCATAATTAGGCCGACCGGGAAGCGGCGCGGTGGCGGAAAAACATCCCGATGATCGCCAGGATCATGACATTGAGCAGCATCGAAAAGACCACGACGGTGGACGGGCCAATGATCGAGCGACCGCCAAGCACGCGACCCAAATCGACGCTCCAGGGCAGGCCGAGGAGCACGGCGTAGAAGCCCGCATAGGGGTTGAACGGAAAGACCAGATTGCTGTTCGCATAGACCAGCAGCGCCGCCGAACAGGCGGCGACATAGATGCCGATGACAAACATCATCCACCGCGGCACGGCCGCCTCCATCGTCGCACGCAGTTCAGACCCGGAAGACGGCCGATTTGCGGCGCGCCACCTGAGGCTTCTCTTTGCCGACAGACCGCCCAAAATCAACCTCGCCGTGAACGTTCTCGTCGGTGATCCGCGCGAGCAGGGCGTCGAGATCGACGGCCGCCTGACGCATCGCCGAATTGTTGTTCCGCTTTTTGACGGTCGCGCGCATGTCAGGCCCGAGGCATCGACATTATCGATACTATCGCGCGGCCGGTGCTTCCGAAAGCACAGTCATGCCTACACAGCGCGTATCGGGATCAGAATATCGGTGATGAGAGCGTTGGCCGGCGTGTCGAACGGATTGTTGCGGTAGATCTCCAGCGAGGGCCGGTCGTCGGGCACATAGAAGCTGTCGGCAAACCACTCGCCATAGAGTTTCTCGAACACGCCGGGGATGGCGTCATGAGACCCGATCAGGCGATGGCAGACGTACAGACCGCCCGCGATCTCCAGCCGCTCGGCGTCGCCCGGCGCCGCAATGGGCTTGTCCCACAAAATCCCGGCATGGTAGCGCAGCGTCTCCGCGCTGTCTTCGTCGTCGTAGCAGGCGGCGATGGCTTCGCTGGTCTGGCCGGCGATGCCGTTCGCGACCTGCCACTGCCAAAGACGCGCATAGGTCTTTCCGACCTCGTGCAGGGGACCGGCATGCCGCAAAGCCCAAGCCGTGACCGGCGTGCGCTCGACGATCTCGGTCTTCATCGCGGGACTGTCCCGTTGCATCCGGTTTGGCGCGGCGCCGGCCACCAGGTCCGAGAAGCGCAAGCGGCGCGCGCGAAAATCGCTCGGCGAGACACCGGTCTCGCGGCGAAAGGCGCGCGCGAAGGCCTGCGGGCTCTCATAGCCGGCGTCCAGCGCGATGTCGGTGATTTCCGCGCCGCTGGCCGCAAGCCGCAGCGCGGCGCGCGCCAGCCGCTCGCGCTGCACCGTTTCGATCACGCTCTCGCCCACCATGGCGCGATAGACGCGATGGAAGTGAAAGCGCGACAGGCTGGCGATCGCCGCCAGCTCGTCCAGGCGATAGCTGCGCGCCGGATCGCCGGCGATGGCGCGCGTCACCCGCGCGATGCGGTCGCGATAGCTGGTCTCGGTCGCCGGTTTCATGCGCCGACCCTAGCGCGCCGAGCCTGTCGCCGCGTTGCCGAAATTGCGGATTTTGGCTCAGCGCCCGTGCCGCAGCACCATCCCCGCCCGCGCCCCGGTCGATTGGTCGTCCAGCACATTGACCACGCCGTTCACCAGCGTCGCCTTGTACCCGCGCGCCCGCTGGGTGAAGTGCGGCGCGCCGCCCGGGAAGTTGTGCACGATATGCGGCTGCAGCTGCGTCACGCGCTCCAGATCGATCACGTTGACGTCGGCGCGCTGGCCCAGCTTGAGCGTGCCGCGGTCCTTCAGCCCCATCACCCGCGCCCCGTCGCTGGTCATGCGCTTGATGCCTTCGCTCAGCGAATAGACCGCGCGTTCCTTGATCCAGTATTTGAGCGTGAACGTCGCCCAGTCGGCGTCGATGATCTGGCTGACATGCGCCCCGGCGTCGCCGAGGCTTGGCAGCACGTTGGCCGAGTTGGCGAACAGATCGCCCAACTCGTCCATGTCCTGGCAGAACAGGCGGAAGTTGAACAGCGCCCGCCCATCGGTCTCGCGCGACAAGCGCAAGAAGTACTCGACGAAGCTCTCGCGCGTCTTCGCGATCGCGTCCTTCACGCTTGCGTCGCGCGGCGCGGTCAGGTTCGGCGTTTCGGAGTCGCCGATATAATAGGTGTGCTCGAGCGGAATGCCGGTCTTGCCTTCCGCGACCAGCTTGTCCGCCGTCGCGCCGTCGCGGATCGCCGCGACGCGGCCTTT
>CAYXMO010000477.1:0-2680 GCA_964465935.1 uncultured Rhizobium sp. | reverse complement strand
TTGGCGGCGCCGGCGGCGTCGGTGAAGATTCGAGCCATGCCGTCGAGGAACGGGTTGTCGGTCTGCGCCATGGGGGCCTCCTGCTGACCTCTATATGGCGGCGCCATCCCCGGGCGGCAAGGACCGCCGGGAACTTGACAGGAGGGCCCGAAGCGGACGTGGTTCGCCCATGCTCTACGGCCTCATCCCCTTCCCCAGCATCGACCCGACCTGGTTCCAAATCGGGCCGTTTTTCGGCATCGGACCGCTTTCGGTCCGCTGGTACGCCATATCCTATATCGCCGGCCTGCTGTTCGGCTGGTGGGCGGCGGCGCGTATGACGCGGGAGCGCGCCCTGTGGCGCAACCCCACCTTCGCCAACACGCCACCGATGAACGCCGAGCAGGTCGGCGATCTGGTGGTGTGGGCCACGTTCGGCGTGATCCTGGGCGGGCGGCTGGGCTGGATCCTGTTCTACGGCACGGCGCTGTGCAGCGTGTCGCCGGAATCCGGGATGTGCCATGTGCCGGGCGGAACCCTGCCCTATGCCTTCCTCTCGAACCCCTGGAACCTGATCACGATCTGGCAGGGCGGGATGTCGTTCCATGGCGGGCTGGCCGGCGTCGCGGTGGCGGTCTGGCTGTTCTGCCGCAGGAACAAGCTGCAGCTGCTGCCGGTCGCCGACATGCTGGCGGTGGTGGCGCCGATCGGGCTGTTCTTCGGGCGCATCGCCAATTTCGTGAACGGCGAGCTCTGGGGCAAGGTCACCGACGTGCCCTGGGCGATGGTGTTCTGCAACAAATATATCGTGAAGCTGCACAATGGCTGCCCGGCCGGACCCGACCCGCGCCATCCCAGCCAGCTCTACGAAGCGGTCCTGGAAGGGCTGGTGCTGTTCGCCTTGCTGCAGCTGGGCCTGCGCCGCTTCAAGCTGCACGAGCGCCCCGGCCTGCTGACCGGGCTGTTCTTCACCGGCTATGGGCTGTTCCGCTTCTTCGTCGAGTTCTTCCGAGAGCCGGACGGGCCGTTCCTGGGATGGTTCTCGATGGGGATGGCGCTGTCGATCCCGCTCTGGGCGGCGGCGGGCGCGTTCCTCTATATCGCGCTCAGGCGCCACGTGAACGGACGCGGATGAGCGCGCTGGGCGACCGCATCGCGGCGCTGATCGCGAGCCAAGGCCCGATCACCATCGCGCAATACATGACGCTGGCGCTGCTCGATCCGGCGCAAGGCTATTACGCGACGCGAAAACCTTTCGGCGCCGAGGGCGACTTCATCACCGCGCCCGAAATCAGCCAGATGTTCGGCGAGCTAATCGGGCTGTGGCTGGCGCAGACCTGGACCGATCAGGGCAAGCCGGAACGGCCGCTGCTGGTGGAGCTCGGTCCGGGCAGCGGCACGCTGATGGCCGACGCCTTACGCGCCTTGAAGCTGGTGCCGGAATTCCGCGATCAAGCCGAGGTCGTGATGGTCGAAACCAGCGGCATGCTGCAGGCGGAGCAGTGGGACACATTGCTGGACTGCGGCAAGGAAATCCGCTGGAGCGAGACCTTCGACGCAACACCGGCGGACCGGCCGCTGTTCCTGATCGCCAACGAGTTCTTCGACGCGCTGCCGATCCGCCAATTCGTCCGGACCGAGCGCGGCTGGTGCGAGCGCATGGTGGGGCTGGACGCAAACGGCGAACTCGGCTTCGCGCTGTCACCGGCGCCCTACCCCGCAGCGCCGCCCGGCCGCGACGGCGCGCCGCGCGGTGGCGTCTTTGAGATGTCGCCGGCAGGCGAGAGCATCGCCGAGCAGATCGGGCACGCCATCGCCACGCGCGGCGGCGCGGCACTGGTCGCCGATTACGGCTATGACGCGCCGGGGTTCGGCGAAACCTTGCAAGCGGTGCACGGCCACGCCTTCGCGGATATCCTGGCCGATCCGGGCGCGAGCGACCTGACGGCGCATGTCGATTTTCGCGCCCTTGCCGGCGCGGCGCGGCGCGGCGGCGCGGCGGCCTGCGGGCCCGTGGAACAGGGCGCGTTCCTCGATGCGCTCGGAATCCGGCAGCGCGCCGAGCGGTTGGCGCAGAGCGAGCAGCGGGACCTTTCCTGGCGGGGCCTGACAAACACGCCATCGACCGTCGAACGGCAACTCGAACGGTTGACCGGTGCAGAGCACATGGGTTCGCTGTTCAAGGCGCTCGCCATCGTGCCCAAAACGGCGCCGACGCCGCCGGGGTTTTGACGATGCTGATCCTGAAAGCCCAGGACCTGAGCGCGCTCCCCGGCGTCGCGCATGGCTTCTTCGGGCGCCGCGGCGGCGTGTCGGGCGGAATCTATGCGTCGCTCAATTGCGGGCCGGGGTCCGGCGACGATCCGGCCGCGGTGGCGCAGAACCGGCGGCTTGTGCGCGCGGCGCTCGGCGCGAACGCGTTGAACACGCTCTATCAAGTCCACAGCCCGAACGCGGTGGCCGTGACCGGACCATGGGACCAGGGACCGCAAGCCGATGGGATGGCGACGGCGGCGCCGGGGATCGCGCTCGGCATCCTGACCGCCGATTGCGCGCCGGTGCTGTTCGCCGACGCGAAAGCCCGCGTGATCGGGGCGGCGCATGCGGGATGGAAAGGCGCGCTCGGCGGCGTGCTGGAAGCCACCGTGGCGGCGATGGTGCAACTTGGGGCGCAGCGGCAAGATGTCGTGGCGGCGGTCGG
>CAYXMO010000476.1:0-2682 GCA_964465935.1 uncultured Rhizobium sp. | reverse complement strand
GCCGACAGCCATGTGATGGAGACGCGCGAATGGCTCGATCCCTTCCTGGACGCGGACCTCAAGACCAAGCTCAGGCCGCTCTACGGCAAGACGCCGGGACGGATCGACAAGCTGCTCGATCAGGCCAAGGCGCGCAAGGGCGACAGCGAAGCCGAAACCAAGGCGTTCGAGAATCCGATTGCCGGACCCAAGGGCTGGATCGCCGCCGGGGCGTTCGACACCGCCGAGCGCGCCAAGGTGCTCGACCTTTTCGGCTTCTCGGGGCAACTGGTGTTCGGGACCTCGTCGCTGGCGCCCGCCTTGGCAGCGAAGGACGAGGGTGTGATGTATGCCGGCATCCGCGCCCACAACGAAGCGATGGCGGCGTTCTGCCGTCCCGACAGGCGGCTGTACGGCGTCGCCTTCGTCGCGCTCGACAATCCGGCGCGCGCGCTCGCCGAAGTCGACGCCGCGCTGACGGCGGGCAACCGCGCCATCATGGTCTCGGCAGGCCCGGCCGGCGAGCGCTCGCCGGGGCATCCGGATCTGGATCCGGTGTGGCAGCGCCTGAGCGACGCCAACGTGCCGTTCATGCTGCATATCGGGCCCGGCACCAAGACGCAGCCGGTGCCGTTCCGCAACAACGGCCGCGAGCGCGCCCCCGACCTGCATGGCGGCGGCGAGAATCTGCGCTTTGCGGACTACATCATGCTCAGCTTCGCGCCGCAGGTGTGGCTGACCGCGATGGTCTATGACGGCGTGTTCGCGCGCTTCCCCAAGCTGCGCGGCGGCGTGATCGAGGCCGGCGCCGGCTGGGCGCCGGAATTCCTGCGCGAGCTCGACCTCGGCTTCAAGAGCTTCGGGCGCACCGATCCGTACCTCAAGGCGATGGACATGAAGCCGTCGGAATACATCCGCCGGGCGGTGAAGTTCACGCCGTTCCCGGGCGAGGACGCCGGCCGCATGATCGCGGACGGCGGCGCCGACCTGTTCATGTTCTCGTCCGATTATCCACACCCCGAAGGCACCAACGATCCGCTGGGCCGCTTCGAGCGTACGATGGCGCACATCGATGAGGACGCGAAGGATCGGTTCTATCGCCGCAACTTCGTGGAGATGATGGGGTTGAAGGAGACGGTGGCGGCGTAACCCGGCCGCCCGTCCTCCTCTTTCCAGCTTTGCGCCGGTCGCTCCGCGCCGCCACGCCTCTGCGAACGGCACGAAGAGCGCGCGCCGACGGCCGGCGCGCACTGCGGTCGGCGGGCCGTGCTGTTATTTTCTAAGAATAGATGGGAACTATCGACCTTTTACTCAAGTAAATAAAGTAGTATAATTTGATGTATACTTAGCCATATAGCTCTAAATTCGTCGCCGGAGGGACTATTCATGTCCGACCATGTCATGATGGACGCCTCCATTATACTCAGTCGCCATCACCTCGATCATCTCAGAAAGACGGTACCGGATATCTACGACGAGCAATTCTTCGTGTCCGACGCGTTCGTAAGATTGATCGAGTCGACCGAAGCGTCTCCGGAGACCGAAGACGCCGTTTTCCAAATGCTCAGCCAGTTTTTCGAAATTCGGCCCGAGCATATCGACCGGGAAGCCATCCGGGAATTCCTGAGAAGCAATGCGTTCGCCAACAACGGCGTGCGCTACGTGAGAGACGGCTCATCCGAACACGAAACGTATCAGGGTCTGCTTCGGCTGACCCGGAATGAGTGGATTACTCAAATTCTATTCGAGGAATGGGAATTCCTCACGACGCGATCATGGCTTGTTGCCGCGGTATATCGGCCGTTCGGCAATTTCATCGAAGCAGGCGGACATGCGTTGCTTGTTTCAAAAACCAAGCTGGAGAGCCTGCTCGATTCGGCAGCCGCAAAGGTCCTCAAGAAACCTGCCGGCGCACCGCTCAGCGGTCGCGACAAGCTGCGCGCGATCGGAAAATGGGTTGCGGTCGGCGGCAGCGCGGCAGCCGGACTGGTCACGCCCCTCGTCGGTGCAGCAGTAGCTCTGGCGGCCGGCATATTCCTGCTATACGACCCCTAGCCGGCGACGCGCTACTTCCCCGTCACCCGCCACACCGTGTTGCCGACGTCGTCGGCGACCAGAAGCGCGCCGTCCTTTGCGATCACGACGCCGACCGGGCGGCCTTGCGCCTTGCCGTCCTTGTTGAGGAAGCCGGTGAGGACTTCCTGCGGCGCGCCGTTCGGCATCGCGCCGGCGAAGGGCACGAAGATCACGCGATAGCCGGCGCGCGGGTTGCGGTTCCACGAACCGTGCTGGCCGATGAAGATGCCATGCGCGTAAGCGGCGCCGAGCTTGGCGGCATCGGAGAAGGTCAGGCCGAGCGAGGCGGTGTGGGCGCCGAGCGCGTAGTCGGGCGCAATCGCCTTGGCAACGAGATCGGGCCGCTGCGGCTGGATGCGGCTGTCGACGTGCTGGCCGTAATAGCTGTAGGGCCAGCCGTAGAAGCCGCCGTCCTTCACGCTCGTCATGTAGTCGGGGACCAGATCGCTGCCGATCTCGTCGCGCTCGTTCACCGCCGTCCACAGCGTGTCGCTGCCAGGCAGGAAGTCCATGCCGTTGGGATTGCGGATGCCGAAGGCGAAGATGCGGTGCTGGCCGGTGGCGAGATCGATCTGCCAGATCGCGGCGCGGCCTTCTTCCGCCGCCATGCCGTTCTCGCCGACATTG
>CAYXMO010000475.1:0-2685 GCA_964465935.1 uncultured Rhizobium sp. | reverse complement strand
TTCTTCCAGTTGACGTGCACCGGCCCGCCGGCGGTGAAGCCGACGACGTCGACCAGTAGTGGCAGTCCCTTGCCGTCATGGCCATGCGGGACATAGGCCGCGACCTCGCGTGTCGTGGGGTCACCGAGGAGGTTGGTCTTGAGCACCTCGCTGTCGAGCGTAAGGCGATGGATGGTGCCACGGGGCGTGGTGGGATTTTTGCGCATCGGCTTTTCTCGAGTCCAAGCTGAAATGAGAACAATCTTCGCTAACGGTGACGTTCCAGGAACAGTTTCTCAACCTTTCGCTTGTCACGACCGACGCTTCTCGCAAGTATTGTTAGGCGTCGCACTTCGGATTTGAGCTCTGCCGAAAGTTCTTTCTGAATTTTCTCCGTAGCTGCGATCGACTCGTCGATCTTCTTGTGAGATGCCTCAGTCAACTTGCTTGAGCGACGCAGCATCCATTCGGTGATGAAATAGAATACCGTGCAGACAAACGTGGCTCCTGCAGTCACTACGATGAATTGTGCCCAAAGCTCAATAGTGATGATCGGATGGCCAGCGGTTAACGCAGGTATCGCCTTGGCGAGCCAATTCGAAACTGACGTTACAATGGCGATAATTGGCTGAAGGCAAAATGCTACAATTCCTGCCAGAACAATTCCGAGTACCGCTGTTCCAATACCCCGACCGAACCGCTCGTCGATCATACCCAGGAGTTGGTGGAGGCCGTCTGGCATAGTTCCGTAAGACTCCGGTTTATTCTATACAGAGACTAAATCGCCCGTGTCGCCTGCTCCAGCCATGGCCGCGTCTCTTCGTCGACCAGCGGCAACAGCGTCTCGCGGACGCGGGCGTGATAGGCGTTGAGCCAGGCGCGCTCCTCCGCCGTCAGCAGCTTGGGCTCGACGAGACCGAGATCGATCGGCGCCAGCGTGATGGTTTCGAACTCCATGAATCGGCGCTGCGGATCGCCGCCGGGGACGGGCCGCGCCTCGCCCACCACGATCAGGTTCTCGATCCGGATGCCGTATTCGCCGGTCTTGTAGTAGCCGGGCTCGTTGGAGCAGATCATGCCCGGCATCAAAGGCTGGGTGACGGTGTAGCGCTTGGAGATGTTCTGCGGGCCCTCATGCACCGACAGGAAGCTGCCGACGCCATGGCCGGTGCCGTGATCGTAGTCGAGGCCGGCCTGCCACAACGCCTGCCGCGCGAAGGCGTCGAGCGCCGCGCCCGGCGTGCCGGCCGGGAAGCGCACGGTGGCGAGCGCGATATGGCCCTTGAGCACGCGGGTGAAGCGGTCCTTCATCTCGTCGCTCGCCTTGCCGACGATGATCGTACGGGTGATGTCGGTGGTGCCGTCGGGATATTGGCCGCCGGAATCGATCAGGAAGATCTCGTTGTTGACGATCGGCCGGTTGGTCGATTTGGTGACGCGGTAATGCACCACCGCGCCGTTGGCGCCGGCGCCGGAGATCGAGTCGAACGACAGGTCGCGCAGCGAACCGGTGCGGGCGCGGAAGCCCTCCAGCGTCTTGGCGGCGTCGATCTCGGTCAGGTGGCCGTTCGGCGCCTCGCGCGCGATCCAGCACAGGAAGTTCGACACCGCGGCGCCGTCGCGGATATGCGCCTTGCGGCTGCCTTCGATCTCGACCGGGTTCTTGCACGCCTTGGGCAGCTGCACCGGATCGGCGGCGCGCTTGATCTTGGCGCCGGCTTTCGTGAGACGGTCGAAGATCGCGGCCGAAGCCGTGCCCGGATCGGCGACCACGGTCTTGCCTTTCAGCGCGTCGAGCGCCGGCGCGAACTGGCCGGGCGCCCGCAGGCGCACCGCGTTGCCCAGATGCTTGACGAGCTCGGGCGAGGATTTGCGCTCGTCCATGAACAGGTCGGTCGAGCCGTCGGCGTTCTGGATCGCGAAGCTGAGCGCGAAGGGCGTGTGCGGCACGTCGTGGCCGCGGATGTTGAGCAGCCAGCAGATCGAATCCGGCATCGTGATCACGGCGGCGTCGGCGCCCTGGGCCTTGACCTCCTCGGCGATGCGGGTGCGCTTGGCCTCGGCGCTTTCGCCGGCGAGGTTGGCGTCCTGGATGATCGCCTTGGTCGCGGGCGCGTCGGGCTGGTCGTGCCACACCGCGTCGATGGGATTGGTATCGCAGGCGACCAGCGTGCCGCCCGCCTTCTCGGCCGCCGCGCGCAGCGCATCGACCGCCGCGGCGGTGTGCAGCCAGGGGTCGTAGCCGAGCTTGGCGCCCTTTGGGAGCGCATGCGCGATCCAGCCGGCCGGGCCTTCCTCGACCAGGTCGCGCGGCTCGAACAGCGCGGTGTCGGTCTGCTGGCGGATCTGCAGGGTGTAGCGGCCATCGACGAACACCGCCGCCTTGTCGAGCAAGGCCACCGCGGCGCCGGCCGAGCCGGTGAAGGCGGTGAGCCAGGCGAGGCGTTCGTCGCGCTTGGGCACGTACTCGCCCTGATGCGCGTCGGCGCGCGGCACGATGAAGCCGTCGAGGCCGCGCGTCTTCAGCTCGGCGCGCAGGAGGCCAAGGCGCGGGGCACAGGTTGCGGCGTCGGTTTCGTTCTCGTAAGTCTGGAAGGGGCCGGTTTTGTCCATGGCGTGCTACCTGAAATTTGGGAGTTGAGCTTAGGCTGCCGGTTTCTCCAAAACCAGCGCGCTCCACGGACCGTCGCGGCGGCGGTTGCGCAA
>CAYXMO010000474.1:0-2691 GCA_964465935.1 uncultured Rhizobium sp. | reverse complement strand
ACTCCGCGGCTCCGCGTGAACCAAAGCCGGTTCCTCCGCTCCGCCATTTCATGTCATGTTCGTACGGGAGCGAGACGTGCGCAAAACCATCATCTGGATCGCGGCGGGAGCCGCCGTCGCGCTGGCCGTGGCGGCGTTGGCGGTCTGGCTCTATCTGCAGGGAACCTATCGCTTCTCCAATCCCGACGCCGTGACCTATCCGGTGCGCGGCATCGACATCTCGCACCACCAGGGCGAGATCGACTGGGCGAAACTGCCGGCGCAGAACATCCGCTTCGTCTACTTGAAAGCCAGCGAAGGCGGCGACTGGACCGATCCCAGCTTCGCCGATCATCTTCAGAAGGCGCAGAGGCACGGCCTCGCCGTCGGCGCCTACCACTATTTCACGCTGTGCGCGCCCGGCGTGGTGCAGGCGCGCAACTTCCTGCGCGGAATGCCGCCGCACACCACACTCGATCTGCCCTACGCCATCGATCTGGAATATGTCGGCAATTGTTCGGCGCGCCCCGGCAACGGCCGTCTGGCGCGCGAGCTGAAAGCCTTCATCGCCATCGTCGGCGCCCGCCTGCGCCAGACGCCGGTGATCTACTCGACCGAGGCGTTCTTCACCGACTATCTCGACGCCGATCCCGCCTTCGCCGCCTATCCGCTCTGGGTCCGCAACCTCTACGGCGAGTCCGCCTGGGGCAGGGGCCGCAAGGTCCTGTTCCGCCAATTCGCCAGCCACGCCCGGCTCGACGGTATCGACGGCCCCGTCGATCTCGACCTCTTCGCCGGCTCGAAGCGGGAGTTCGCGGCGCTACTCGCGAACGGCGCGCTTCCCTGATCCCTTAAGCCGGCATCTCCCCGATATACGCCGAGCTTGGCCGCAGCAGCCGTCCGCGGCGCTGCTGCTCGCGGGCATGCGCCGTCCAGCCCGCGGCGCGCGCCGTCGCGAAGATCGGCGTGAACGCCTGGCGCGGGATCTGCAGCGCATCCAGCAGGATCGCGGTGAAGAACTCGACATTGGTGTCGAGCGGATGATCGGGCTTCTTGCGCTTCAAGGCGGCGCGGGCATAGGCCTCGACCTCGGCCGCGAACGGCATGTCGATGGAGTTGCTCGCCAGCTTCTCCACCGCCGCCTTCAGCACGTCGGCACGCGGGTCGCGCACCTTGTAGACGCGGTGGCCGAAGCCCATCAGCCGCTCGCCGCGCGCGATGGCGCCGTCGATCCACGGCTTGATGTTCTCGCGCGTGCCGATGGCGTCGAGCATCTCCAGCACCGGCTCCGGCGCGCCGCCATGCAGCGGCCCGGTCAAGGCGCAATAGCCGCCGGTGACGGCGCAGAACAGGTCGGCCTGGGTCGAGGCGATGACGCGCGCCGTGAAGGTCGAGGCGTTCATGCCGTGGTCGCACACCGTGACGAAATAGGCGTCGAGCGCCGCCGCCTCCGCCGCGTTGGGGGCGCGGCCATGGATCATCGACAGCGTGTCGGCGGCATGGCTCAGCTTCACGTTCGGGATATGCGGCTGCTTGCCGGCGGCGCGACTCACCAGTGCGCCGACGATCACCGGCAGGGCGCCGACGATGGTCGCGTCATGCGTCAAGCCGTGCTCGGCCCGCAACGTCGCCACCGCGGCGCGAAAGCCGTCGACGATGGAGAGCCCTTCGCTCGCCGCCAATATCTGTGGCATGTGCGCGAACGCCCGCACCCGCGCCTCGCCCAGCGCCGCGCGCACTTCCGCTTCGCTGATCGGCACCGTCGTGGCAGCGGTCCACAGCCGCGCCGTGACGCCCTCGAAGCTCGATGTCCGGGCGAGGTCCGCGACCCGCTCGCCGGCGATGATCAGCTCGCCCTTTTGGCCGTCGACATGGGAAAGGGCGGTCTCGGCGGCGGGAACCCCGTCCAGCCCGATGGGGGATTTGCTCGTCTGCAGGGTCATTTTGCGCTCCAGTCCTGTTTGCTGCGTTGCACAAAAGATCGGGGGACTGGACGCATTGATCAATCTTGATTAGCATAATCAACATGAATAATTCCGACGAACCGCTTTATCTCACCGCCCGCGACGCCGCGACCGAGCTCGCGGTCTCCCCGGCCACGCTCTACGCCTATGTCAGCCGCGGCCTGATCCGCTCCGAGCCCGGCGACAACCCGCGCAGCCGCCGCTACCGCGCCGAGGACGTGCGCGGCCTCAAGAATCGCCGCGCCCCGCTGGCAGAGACCCAGGGCCTGAAAGCCGCCGACCTGCCGGTGATGGACAGCGCCGTCTCGACCATCACCGAGGAGGGTCCGATCTACCGCGGCGTCCGCGCCGTGACCCTGGCGGAGAACGCGACCTTCGAGCAATGCGCCACGCTGCTGTGGGATTCCAAATCCGCCGACCCGTTTTCGAAATCGAACCTCCCCATCGTGTCGCCCGCGATGCGCGCGATCATGGACGCGACGCGCCACGCACCGCCGATCGACCGCGCCGTCGCGGTGCTCAGCCAGGCCGCCGAAGCCGATCCGCGCGCCTATAACTGGATCGCCGAAGGCCGCGCCGCCACCGGCGCCCGCATCCTGCGCCTCGCCGCCGCCGTGATGTCGGGCAGCGAGCCCAGCGCCGAGCCGGTGCACAAGCTGATCGCCCGTGCCTGGGCGCCCAAGCACAAACACGCCGAGGACCTGATCCGCCGCGCCCTTGTCCTGCTCGCCGATCACGAGCTCAACGC
>CAYXMO010000473.1:0-2703 GCA_964465935.1 uncultured Rhizobium sp. | reverse complement strand
CGTGCAAGCCATTCTGATTGCTGTGGAACTTCTGGTCGCGGTGGGGCTCATCGTCACCATCCTGCTGCAGCGTTCCGAGGGCGGGGCGCTCGGCATGGGCGGCGGTGGCTCCGGCCTTGGCGGCCTGTTCTCGCCGCGCGGCGCCGCCGACACCCTGACCCGGACCACCACGATCCTGGCCGCCCTGTTCTTCCTGACCTGCTTGGCACTCAACCTCCTGGCGCTGCACGGCACCGGCAAGAAGTCGTTCCTCGACACCGGCCCCGCTCCGGCCAGCACCGCGCCCGCCAAGCCGGCGGCTCCGGCGACGCCCGCGGCTCCGGCGATCCCGACGCCGCACTAAGCGCAATCGGGTGAAGCGTACCTCAGCTTCACCCGTAAATTGCGCGACAATTAAAAGCCGGTTCAGTACCCCGCCGAATTGCCCGGCCGCGCCCCGCGTACGCGTTCGAGATAGGCGCGGACGTCGACATCCGGCGGATCGGCGACGCCCTTGCCGTCGCCCGGCGTGCCCAGCTCCTCCAAGGAGAAGTCCATCCGCGCTTCATAGGTGCGGTCGAGCTGGTTGCGCAGGTGTTGCTCCGCCGCGTACCACGCCTGCTTCGTCGCGCCGTCGGAGCAGGTTGCGAGTTCGGCGGCGTCGGTCGCGCCCCAGCGCCGCTCGACGCATTGATAAGGATCGAAGGAGAAGCGGAACAGCCGCCGGCGCGCCTCCTCATAGCTCAGCGTCAAGCGCGCGCCGTTGCTGCGCGTGTAGGAAATCGAACACGCCGCCGTGTCGCGCTCATAGGTCGCGATCAGGTCGCCGACCATGTCGTTGCCCAGATAGGTCAGATGCGGGTCGCCGCCGCGCTCATACATGATGACGAAGCGTTCCACCGTATCGCGCAACTCCTTGAACGCTGTCTTCAATCGCGCGTCGCGCGACGGGGTCGAGAACGTCTCCCAATCGCCGTCGGTGCCGTAGATGTTGGCCGGCAGCCGGTCCGGCTCGGGCCGCCGCTGGATTCCGGCCGCGATCGCGACATCGACGGCCTGCACGCGATAGCCGAGGTCCGAGCAGTTGGAGAGCACCATGTCGTGCACCTCTTTCACCGGATCGAAGTGCAGCTGCCCGCCCGCCAGCTTGGCGCGGACATAGTCGTAATAGCCGGTGATCTCGCCGTCGAGCTTGAACCAGCCGCTGGCCCAGGCCGCGTCGTCGGCGGGGCGCGCCTCGGTGCCGAAGAATTGCTCGGTCGAGAAGTCGGGGATCTCGGCGTTGCGCGCCAGCTCGATATGTCCGCCGGTCAGCGTGCCGTCGGCGCGCCGCGTCGCGCCCACCAGCGTCTGCGGCCGCCAGTTCTTGAAGCCCGCGCCCGCCGCCGGGATCGTCCGCACGAAGCGCAGATCGTAGATGCCCCGGGTCAGCGTCGAATCGGGATGGGCGTCGAGATAGTGCACGCGTCCGTCGCCATCGACCTGGAACACGATCGCCAGATGCCCGTTGGGATCGTAGATCAGCGTGCCGGGGCGGATCGATTTGGGATCGATCTTGGGCGAGTAAGTGTCTGGCGGCAGCGGAAAATCGAGGTCGGGATGGATGCGGAAGCTCGCCGAGGTCACCGATCCGCTCATCTGGTCGATGATGTCGCGCCCGCTCATCACCCCGCTTGGCACGTCGCGGCGCGAGGTCACGTAGTTGCCGTTGCGGCTATAGCGGAAGTCGCGCGAGCCGCTGCGCGGCAGGATGCCGTCCTCGTAGGAGAAGGGCAGGGCGCGCTTCCACGCGTAGTAGAAGCGCAGGACATAGGGCAGCTTGGCGCAGTCGGATTCGAACACCGCGCCGGCGGGGTCGCTGAAGCGGTAGGGATTGGCGGCGCTGTGCAGGCAGCTGTCGACCGTGGTGCAGCTGTCCTCGCCCAGGGCAGCGATGAACTCGCGATAGCCGCGCTCGTCCGCCTCCGACCAGTGGTCGTAGCGCACGGAGTAGATCGACGCCGCCTGCGCCGCCGGAACGGCGCATAACAGCGCCAGGAAAATCGCAACCAGCCGCATACGTCCGAAACCCCACCCGCCAGGGCCGCTATCGTGGCACAGCCGCGCGGCAAAACCGATTCGCGCCAAGGGGGTGCCGCCGCGCTGCCGCACACCCGCCGGTAACCTTCCAACCATCGGGGATATCGCGCGAATTGCGCAGCATTCCCCGCCGTTTGCATGGCTCGTCTGCGCAAAAAATATTTCCAATCTTTCCGCTTGAGTGCGCAGCGCTCTTTGACCATAACGGCCTTCCATGGCGCGGTTGATCTTCATCACCGGCGGCGTGGTCTCTTCCCTGGGAAAAGGTCTTGCGTCCGCCGCACTCGGAGCTTTGCTGCAGGCTCGCGGGTACAAAGTCCGTTTGCGGAAGCTGGACCCCTATCTCAACGTGGATCCGGGGACCATGTCGCCGTTCCAGCACGGCGAGGTCTACGTCACCGACGACGGGGCCGAGACCGATCTCGACCTTGGCCATTATGAGCGCTTCACCGGGGTCTCGGCGGCGAAATCGGACAACATCACCTCGGGCCGCATCTACAGCCAGGTGATCGAGAAGGAGCGCAAGGGCGGCTATCTCGGCCGCACCGTGCAGGTGATCCCGCACGTCACCGACATGATCAAGGAGTTCGTTCTCGCCGGGATCGACGACCTCGACTTCCTGCTGGTCGAGATCGGCGGCACCGT
>CAYXMO010000472.1:0-2716 GCA_964465935.1 uncultured Rhizobium sp. | reverse complement strand
CAAGATCTGGCAGAAGATCATGATCATCAACCGCCTCGACGAGCGCAAAGGCTAGAGCGCAATCCGGAAAAGTGGATGCCGGTTTTCGCAAGATTGCGCGACCATTCAAAAAACCTGGAGCCGCGTTGCGGCCGGGCTGCGATAAGGCCTGGGCAGCGCCATCATGACGAGTTCCTGCGCCACGGCGCCCGCATGTCGCCCTGGACCTCGAAGATATCCGCCATCCGCGTCTCCTGCCGCTTGACCGGACCATGGACGAACGAGGCGGCCAAAAGGATACGGGCCGCGCGGCCGGCGCAGGCCCGGCTTGCGCGAAAAGCGCGGGCCAAGGCGCCCCCGATGGCCTTAAGTGGCGCCATGACGACGCGCAGCGCTCACCTCCCGCCCAGCCACATCCTGCTCGCCATCGCGGTGATGGCGGTGTGGGGGAGCAATTTCGTCGTCATCAAGGTCGCGCTTACCCATCTGCCACCGCTGCTGTTCGCCACCCTGCGGTTCGCGCTGGCGTTCTTTCCTGCGGCGTTCTTCCTGAAGCGGCCGGCGGTGCCGTGGGTGCATCTGATCGCCTATGGCGTCCTGATCGGCGCCGGCCAGTTCGGCCTGCTTTATATTGCGATGGCGCACAGCATCTCGCCCGGCCTCGCCTCGCTGGTGGTGCAGACCCAGGTGTTCTTCACCATCGGCCTCGCCATGTGGTTCACCGCCGAGCGGGTGCGGCCGTTCCAGTGGCTGGCGCTGGCGCTGGCCGCGGCGGGCCTGGGGATCATCGTCGCCCACCGCGGCGGCGACGTGACGCCGCTCGGTCTCGTCCTCGTCCTGCTCGCGGCCCTGAGCTGGGCCGGCGGCAATCTCGTCGCCAAGGCAGGCGGCACGGTGAACATGCTCGCCTATGTCGTCTGGGCCAGCCTGTTCTCGGTGCCGCCGCTGCTCCTGCTTTCCGTGGTCTTCGAAGGCCTGCCGGCGATCGCGCGCGGCCTGGCCGACGCCGACGCGCTGACCTGGGCCGCGGTGCTCTACCAATCGCTCGGCAACACCATGTTCGGCTATGCCTGCTGGGGCTGGCTGCTGGCCCGCCACCCCGCCGCCACCGTCACGCCTTTCGCGCTGCTGGTGCCCTTGTTCGGCATGAGCCTCTCCACGGTCCTGCTGCACGAGCCGCTGCAGAACTGGAAATTGCTCGCCGCGGCGCTGGTGATGAGCGGGTTGGCGCTCAACATCGCCTGGCCCAGGCTGCGGCCCGCGGTTGCGCGCTGACGCCGCTGTGCCATGCTGCCTCCCAAAGCCGGCGAGGACCGGCGTCAAGGGGGAACGCTATGATCATCCAGCGCGCGGCGCTCGCCGCATCCGCGGTCGCCATCCTGCTTGCCGCGCCCGCTCTGGCCGGCCACGTCAAGCCGGGCCTGTGGCGCATCACCACCACGACACGCTATGTCGGCGTCGACAAGTTTCCGGCCATGGTGACGGGCAAGCTCGCGGCCCAGGGCATCGTCTTCCCGACCCGCCCGCAAACCACCTCGAAGACCTTCTGCCTGACGCCCGACGATGCCGCGATCGACCGCCTGCCGCGCCAGAACGAGGACAACGGCGCTTGCGACGCGATGGACATCAAGCCGACATCGGACGGCTACAGCGGCAAGGCCATCTGCCAGTCCTATCTCGAAGGCCATCTGTATTTCGACGTCAGCTTCGCCGACGACGGCCACTACGAGGGCCGCACCGTGTTCAAGGGCAAGTCCTATGGCCTGGCGATGGAGACCTGGAACAATTTCTCCGGTGAATGGTCGGGTGCCGATTGCAGCGTGGCGCCGGCGCCGTAACAATCGCGGACATGACGCAGGTCGCACTCCTCGGCGTCGATTGGGGCTCGTCGAGCTTCCGCGCCTTCGCCATCGCGCCGGACGGCTCCGCCGCCGCCCTGCGCCGCGCCGATGACGGCGTCTTCACCGCTTCCGGTCCGTTCGACGAACGCCTGCGGCGCCATCTCGGCGACTGGCTGACACGCTGGCCCGATGCGCCGATCCTGCTCTGCGGCATGATCGGCAGCGACCGCGGCTGGGTCCACGCGCCCTACGCCGCCGGGCCCGCTGGCCTCGCCGATCTCACAGCCGCGCTCGCGTCCGTTCCGTTCGACCGTCCGGCGCACATCGTGCCCGGCGTATCCTTCCGCGCCGGCGACACCTGCGAAGTGATGCGCGGCGAGGAAACGCTGATCATGGGACTTGCCGCGGCCGGCGGCCGCCACACGATCTGCCTTCCCGGCACCCACAGCAAATGGGTCGACGTCGCGGACGGCCGCATCGCCGCGTTCCGTACCTACATGACCGGCGAGCTGCGCGCCCTCACGCTGGCGCAAGGTGCACTGGCGACGGGCGTCGCGCAGGTCGCGTCCGGCGAAGCTTTCGCGCACGGGTTGCGAGCGGCGCAGAATGGCGTGACCAACGCGTTGTTCCAGGCCCGCGCCCGCCGCCTGCTCGGCGGCCTCGCTCCCGAGCACACCGCCTCGTTCGTCGGCGGCGTTCTGATCGGAGAAGAAGTGGCGCGCGAAGCCGCGACATCCGAGCCGGTTTTGCTCGCCGCCAGCGGTCCGATGGCCGAGGACTATGCCGCCGCCCTGGCCGCTGCCGGCATCGCCCACACGCAAGTCGACCCCGAGCCGCTGGCGGCGAAGGGCCTGCTGCGCCTGGCGCAAGCCGCCGGCTGGGCGACCCGCTAAGCA
>CAYXMO010000471.1:0-2721 GCA_964465935.1 uncultured Rhizobium sp. | reverse complement strand
TCTTGCGGTCGGCGTATTCGACCACGATGATCGCGCCGTCGACCAGGATGCCGACCGCCAGCAGCAGCGCGAACATGATCATAAAGTTCAGCGTGTAGCCGACGCCGTTGAGCACGAAGAACGCCATCAGGAACGAGGTCGGGATCGAGACGCCGACCAAAAGGCCCGAGCGCAGGCCGAGCGCCGCGACGACGATGATCATCACCAGGATGATGGCGAGCACGATGGAGTCGGTGAGCGAGGTCAGCTGGTCGCGTATGTCCGTCGACTCGTCGAACATGTAGGACAGATGGACGCCCGGCGGCCAGCTCTTGGCCGCCTTGTCGACCAGGTCGCGCACCGCGGCGTTGGTCGAGATGATGTTGGCGCCGATGCGCTTGGTGACGTTGATGGCGATCGAGGGCTGGCCGCCGATGCGCGCGAAGCTGGTGGGATCGTAGAAGGTGCGCTTGACGTCGGCGACGTCTTTCAGCGTCACCGTCGCATCCGCGGTCGAGCGGATCGGCAGGTTGAGCACGTCGGCGCCGGTCTCGATCACGCCGGGAACTTTCACCGCGAAGCTGCCATGGCCGGTGTCGAGCGAGCCGGCGGCGATCAGGCGGTTGTTCTGCGAGATGGCGTTGAACATCTCCTGCTGCGAGATGCCGTAAGCTTCCAGCTTGGCCGGATCGATCTCGATGACAAGCTGCTCGGGCCGGTCGCCGGAAAGATCGGCTTCCAGCACCGACGGGATGGTCTTGATGTCGTCGGAGAGGTCGCGCGCCAGCTTGAGCAGGGTGCGCTCGGGCACGTTGCCCGAGAGGCCGACGGTGATCACTGGGAACAGGCTGGAGTTGAACTCCTGCACCAGGGGCGGATTGGCGTCGACCGGCAGGCGCGAGCGCGCGGCATCGACCTGGGCGCGGACGTCCTCCAGCGCCTTCTGCTTGTTAAAGTTGACGTCGAATTCCATCATGATCACGGCGACGCCCTGATAGGCGCGGGCGGTGAGCGTCTTGATGCCTTCGATCGAGCGCAGATTGGTCTCCAGCGGCTTGACCAGCAGGCGCTCGCTGTCCTCCGGACTGATGCCCGGATAGGTGACCTGCACCATCAGCATCGGGAACGGAATGTCCGGGTTGGACTCCTTGGGGATGGCGTTGAACGCCATCACGCCGGTCACGATCGAAACCGCGATCAGCGCGAGGACGAGCCTGGTGTTGCGGGTGGCCCACTCGACTATGCCGGTCATGTCGCAGCTCCGCCTTTGTCGGTCACGGTGGTGACGTGTTCGCCATTGGTCACGAATTCCTGGCCGACGGTGATGACGGCCACGCGGTCGGGCAGGCCCGAAACCCACATGCCGTCGGGACCGTCGGACAGAACCTGGATCGGCACGAAGCGCACGACGCCCTTGTCGACGATGCGCACGCCGACCGAGCCGGTGTCGTCGAGCACCAGGATGCCGGGCGAGATGTGCTGCGCCTTGAGCTGGCGCACCGGGATGCGGATGTCGGCGCTGACGCCGTCGCGCAGCTTGGCATCGGCGTTGGGCAGCGTGACCTCGACGCGGAAGGTGCGGGTGGCCGGATCGGCGCGGTCGGCGACGAAGGTGACCTTGCCCTCGACGCTTTCGCCGCTGACCAGCGTCGCGGTGGCGGTGTCGCCGTTGCGGATCTGTCCGACCTCGTGCTCCGACACGGTGCCGATGGCGAGGAACGGCTCGGGCGCGATCACGAGCTCGCACTTGTCGCCCGGGCGCATGTAGTCGCCGGCGTTGACGTAGCGGTCGTCGACGATGCCGTCGAACGGCGCCTTCACCCGGGTGTTGGCGAGCGCGACCTGCATCGTCGCCAGCGCGGCGCGCGCCTGGGCGGCGGCGGCTTCGGACTGGGCAAGCTGGGTCTTGGAGCGGAAGCCCTGCTTGTAGAGGTCTTGCGCCACCTGCAATTCCTTCAGCGTCTGGGCGACCAGCGCCGCGGCCTGCTGCGCCTTGGCGCCGCGGTCGTTAAGCTTGATCTCGCACAGCGTGTCGCCCTTGCGGACGTGATCGCCCTTGTCGAAATGGATCGCCTGGACCACGCCTTCGACCTCGGCGCGCACGTCGACCGCCTGCTTGGCCTGGGTGCGGCCACGCACCGTGATCGTGGCGTCGCGCTGGCTGGAGACCAGCAGGGCGACGCGCACCTGGGTGACGCCGCCAGTGCCGGCCGCCGCGGCGTCGTCATGCGGCTTGGCGTGACCGGTCAGCTGGCCGCTGGCAACCCATAGCACCACGACGACCGCGATGCCCGCGGCCCACTGATAGGCCGGCTTCAAGCGCAACCAGAAGCCGGGCATGACCGTCTGGTACACACTTGCGATGGCGTCGGCGATCGACCTGAACATGAAACGATAAGCTCCGTTACTCGGCCGCCTGGGCCAATTGATTGCGTTCGATCTCCGCCCGGTGGGTGCGGAGGAATTCCAAAATCGCCTCATAGACGGTGCGCCCATAGCCGGCGACGAAGCGCTCGCCGCTCGACTTGGATGCGTCGCCCTGGCCGTTCAGATGCGCCAGCTTCTCCTCGACCTGGCGGATGTAGTCGTCGAGCATCCCCGAGACGCGGCTGGTCGGCAGCAGATCGGCGAACAGCATCGCGAACACGAAAGGCGAGCGGTGGCGGTCTTCCGGCAGCGGCTTCAAAAGCGAAGCGACGAAGGCGCTGCGGCCGGTCTGGGTGATCGAATAGACCTTGCGGT
>CAYXMO010000470.1:1622-2735 GCA_964465935.1 uncultured Rhizobium sp. | reverse complement strand
TCCTTGATCATGGTGTCGACGAAATCGAGATTGCCCATCTTCTGGCCGGCACGCAGATAGGCGGCATGCGTCGACTGGCTCATCGATTCCTGGCCGCCGGCGACGACGATGGCGCTGTCGCCTTGCGCGATCGCCTGGGCGCCGAGCGCGACGGCGCGCAGGCCCGAGCCGCACACCATGTTGACCGACCAGGCCGGCGAGCCTTGCGGCACGCCGGCGTTCATCGACGCCTGGCGTGCCGGGTTCTGACCCTGCGCTGCGGTCAGCACCTGGCCGAGAATCACTTCGGAGACCTCTTCGGGTTTGACGCTGGCGCGCTCCAGCGCCGCCTTGATCGCGACACGGCCCAGCTCATGCGCCGGCACGTTGGCGAAGGCGCCGTTGAAAGCTCCAACCGGCGTGCGCACGCCCGATACGATGACGACGTCTTCCACGAGAACCTCCCAAAGTCCCACGCCTTGTTGCGTGGGCGCGCAAATTGCCGCGAATGCGAGCAGCGGTAAACTGCGGCAATTCGTGTTTTCGTATCAATGTGTTAGCAAGAGGCGCGCCTGCAACCTGATGTTGCGATTGCTCAATTGGCACTTTACACGGTGATGACAGTGTTGTTGTTTTAGCCCCCATCGAGCGCCCGGCAGAGGCGTGAAACGCCCGCAAAACGACAAAACCAAAGAGCCAAAGCGTGTCCGAAGAAAGCCCCAAGGCTGAAGCGCCGGTCGTCATCAAGAAATACGCGAACCGGCGTCTCTACAACACGCAGACTTCGAGCTACGTCACGCTCGACCATCTGGCGCAGATGGTGAAGGAAGGCACCGAGTTCGAAGTGCGCGACGCGCGCACCGGCGAGGACATCACCCGCTCGGTCCTGACCCAGATCATCTTCGAGGAAGAAGCCAAGGGCCAGTCGCTGCTGCCGATCAAGTTCCTGCGCCAGCTGATCCGCTTCTACGGCGACAGCCTGCAGAGCTTCGTGCCCGGCTATCTCGACATGAGCATGGACGGCTTCGCCAAGAACCAGGAGCAGATGCGCAGCCGCCTGGCGGAAGCGTTCGGCGGCTCGGGTCAGGTGATCGAGAATCTGACGCGCCAGAACATGGCGATGTTCGAGCGCGC
>CAYXMO010000470.1:0-1522 GCA_964465935.1 uncultured Rhizobium sp. | reverse complement strand
AGCTCGATGTTGAGGCGCGGCGCGACGTCGGCGGCGGCGCGGACATAGTCGACGAAGCTGTTGAGCCAGGCAGGATTGCCCGCGGCGGTGCCCGAAACGTTGACGCCGAGATGGACGGCGGGATGGGCGCGCAGCGTCTGGACCGCGATCTCCAGGGCGCGGCGGTCGATCAGGCCGACGATGCCGAGCTGCTCGGCCGCGGGCACGAACTGGCCGGCGGTGGCGATCGAGCCGTCCTTGCGCCGCATGCGCAGCAGGCATTCGTATTTGAACACGCTGCGGTCGCCGGCATGGATGATCGGCTGATAGGCGAGCGCCAGGCGGTCGTCGTTGAGCGCGGCGACGACGTCGTCGGCGATCGCCATCATGCGCAGGCGGGCGCCTTCGCGCTGCGGCGACTTCTCGTAGGTGAAGAAGCCGTCGCGGCCGTTCGAGCGAGCGCGTTCGAGAGACTCCTCGGCGCGCAGCATCGCTTCCTGGCTGGAGGCGGCGCCGGACGGCAGCCACACCGCGCCGACCGAGCTCGTCGCCGCGACCTGGCCGCAGCGCGTGTCGATGACATGGCCGCGCACCGCGCCGCGCAGGCGCTCGGCGAGCGCCGCGATCTCGCGCTCGGAGCAATTCTTCAGGATGACGCCGAACTTGTTGCCGGCGGTGCGGCCGATGATGTCGGAAGAGCGCAGCGTGCGCGCCAGGCGCTCGCCGACCGCGACGATCACCTCGTCGCCGGCGTCGAAGCCATAGCCGTCATTGATCATCGCGAGGCGGTCGATCGAGGCGACCAGGAAGGCGCAATGGCGCTCTTCGGCGCGGGCGCGGTCGATCGCCTGGGTCAGCTCGGCGCGCAGCGAATTGCGGTTGAGATGGCCGGTCAGTTCGTCGCGCGTCGCCAGATAGCTCAGCCGCTGCATCTCGCGCTGCTGCTCGGTGGAGACGCGGATGATGCCGGCGATGCGTTCGGCGCGGCCGTCGGGCTTGGCGATCCGCGTGCCCAGCAGCGTCAGCCAGATCGACCCCATCGCTGACGACGCTTCGAGCGCCAGCTCCAAATGCGCGTTCTGGAAATTGAGCGCTTCGACGAGCTGCGACAGGCGGCTGCGCGACTCCGGGCTCAGCCAGCCCAGGAACGAGGCGGCGCGGGCGAGGCGCTGCGCGTCGGCGTGATAGGGGATGATGTCGATGGCGCCGTCCCAGGCGATGCGGTCGTCGGCAATTGTCCAGTCGAAGGCGACGGCGCCGGACCCCAGCATGGCGAAGCGCAAGCGCTCGGATTGCTCGGCCGCGGCTAACGCGACCGGACCGTCGGCGGGCTTCTTCTGAAGCGGCTGACTTACCACATCCACCATCCCTGGCCGGTTTTCGGCCTTATGCGCGGGATCATGCGGGCGCGGGATTTAAAAAACTCGTAATTGCCTCATGTTCCGCCGGAGCGAAGCGGCGCGGCACGAGGTTTGACTTAAGAACCGGTTATGACCGTGTTGCCGACCCTCGCATCCGCTTCCGCCGCCGCCGCCGCGCGCGC
>CAYXMO010000469.1:0-2735 GCA_964465935.1 uncultured Rhizobium sp. | reverse complement strand
TCGCGCCCGGCGCAAGGCATCGTCCTCTTCCAGCACAAGGCGATCAACCAGCGCGGCGAGACCGTCGCGCAGTGCAAGCGCAGCGCCCTGATGCACCGGACGCCGAAATGATCCTCCGCTCGCTTCTTTTCGTTCCTGCCGACAGCGAGAAGAAACTCGCCAAGTCGAAATCCTCGCCGGCCGATGCACTGATCCTCGATCTCGAGGATTCCGTTGCCGCCGAAAACCGTCCGCGGGCTCGCGCGATGGCGGCGGAGTTCCTGAGGGACAAGAACCGCCAGTCGATCTGGGTCCGCATCAATCCCGTCGGCTCTGCGGATTTCGTCGCGGATATGGCGGCGGTCGTCGCTGGGGCCCCGGCCGGTCTCATCGTACCCAAGCCCGATGGGCCGCAGGATCTGCTCACGCTCGACGCGCATTTGCTCACACTGGAAACTCAGGCCGGTCTGCCGCAGCGCTCGGTCAAGCTCCTGCCGGTCGCGACTGAGACGCCGACCGCGGTGCTTTCGCTTAAAGACTATCGCTCGCCGCCACCGCGTCTCGCGGCGCTCAGCTGGGGTGCCGAGGACTTGTCCGCTGCGCTCGGCGCCGCGACCAACCGTGACGAGTCGGGTGAGTTCCTCTTCGTGCACAAGATGGTGCGTGCGCTGGTCCTGATCGCGGCCAAGGCCGCCGGCGTCGACGCGATAGAGACGCTGCATGCAGACTTTCGCGACCGCGCCGGCCTCGAGCGCGCCGCCCGTCTGGCCCAACGCGAAGGCTTCAGCGGCATGCTCGCGATCCATCCCGACCAGGTCGAGCCGATCAATGCCGCTTTCACCCCCTCGGCCGCCGATGTCGAGCATGCGCGCAAGGTCGTCGCCGCGTTCGCCGCCGGCACCGGCGTCGCGTCACTCGACGGCAAGATGCTCGACCAGCCGCATCTCAAGCAGGCGCGTCACGTGCTCGCGCTCGCCGCCGCGCTCAAGTAGCGAAGCGATAGCGCGTCAAGATCGGGCATTGCGCCTCAAGGTCCAGGCATAGAGTCCCGCGACCAGTGCGACGAACACCACGATCGCAATCGGATTGGCCCAGGCGAACTCCGCCGGCACCAGCGCCAGCGGTGCATCCTTCGCCGTCGCCACGATCAATCCCGCCAGCAGGACGCCGAACAGACTCTCACCCACGATCATGCCCGAAGCGACCAGCGTCCCCAGCCGCTCCGCCCGCTGCGGGTTCGGTGCGCGCTTGGCGCGACCGTCATACCAATGCCCGACGATGGCGCCGATCGTGAGCGGCAGCGTCGCTGACATCGGCAGGTAGATGCCGATCGCCACTGCCAAGGGCGGGATGCGTCGCCACTTCATCAGCCCGAGGGCCTCGTCGGCGGCGACCATGCCGATGCCGGCCAGCACGCCGATCCCGATCATCTTCCAATTCAGGCTGTGTCCGATCACGCCCTGCGCCAGCGCGCTGATCAGTGTCGCCTGCGGCGCCGCCAACGCCTTGGCCGTCGCCGCCGGCGCCCCTGCAAAGCCATAAGCATGCGCCAGCAGGTTCAGCACCGGCGGGATCACCGCCGCGCCCGCCACCACGCCGACCAGCAGCGCCACCTGCTGGCGCCACGGCGCCGCGCCGACCAGCTGTCCGGTCTTCAGGTCCTGGAGGTTGTCGTTGGAGATGGTCGCGACCGCAAAAACTATGGCTGTAACAATAAGCGCGAAGGCGACCAGCGGCGGCGTCGGCCCTGCCGCCGCGACCAGGAGCACGATCCCAGCGCAGGACACCACGGTCAAAATGCCGACGCTGCTGATTGGGCTGTTCGACGAACCCAGCAGCCCCGCCATGTAACCGCACACCGCTGCGATCAGGAATCCCATCACCAGCACGAACGGCACGAACACCAGCGTCAGCGCCGCCGCTTGTCCGCCAAGCCCGGCTTCGCGCGCGAAACCGGCGATGATCCAGGCGCTCAGCGCCAGGCACGCCACCGTCAGTCCCGCGATCCAGCCCGCTCCCAGGTCGCGGTCGCGCTGGTCGCCGCCAGCCGCGATCTTGGTGCGCGCCGACAGGATAGTGCTCACCAATCCGGTGACGACCGGCCGCGCGAGCTTGAGCAAGGTCCAGATCGCCGCCACCGCGATGGCGCCGGCGCCGATGAAGCGCACCTGATGCTTCCAGATGTCGATGACATGATCGGCCAGCGCCATCGTGGGATCGGGCATCGCCGCGGTCAGGATCGGCACCGCGATGCCCCAGCCGATGACGATGCCGGCGAGACCCGCGAGGCCGACCGACAATCCAACGAGGTGTCCCGCGCCCATCAGCGCCAGCGAGAACGAGAAGTCGAACGTCGTGCCGCCGTCCTTGGATGTGGAAAAGAACTTCTGGAACTCGCCGGCCGCGACCTGGGTCGCCGCGATCAGCACCATGCCGAGCGACGCAACCGATCCCAGCACCACCGCCAGCAGTCCTTCGCGCGCCTCCGCCGGATCGGCCTTGCTGCCGTCGTCGCGCTGGCCGGCGCCGACCTTCAGCACTTCCGCCGCCGCGACGCCTTCGGGATAGGGCAGGTCGGAATGGGTGACGAGGGCGCGGCGCAAGGGAATCGTGAACAAGACGCCCAGCACGCCGCCCGCCACGCTGATCAGGAACGAGGTCCAGAACGGAAAGCCCGTCCACCAGCCGACGATGACGAGGCCGGGCAGCACGAAGATGATCGACGACAGCGTGCCGGCGGCCGAGGCCACGGTCTG
>CAYXMO010000468.1:0-2739 GCA_964465935.1 uncultured Rhizobium sp. | reverse complement strand
AGAGCTGCTGCGCCGCCATTTCGAGGGAGAAGAACAGCACCGGCGCGCCGCGCGGCACCTCGGCGCCGCTTTCCCTGTCCTGCACATAGGCGCGGCAGGTGTGGAACGCCATGTTGGTGGCGAGCGAGGTCTTTCCCATGCCGGGGCGGCCGGCGAGGATGATCAGGTCGGAAGGCTGCAGGCCGCCGAGCAGACTGTCGATGTCGGCGAAGCCGGTGATGAGGCCGCTGATGCGGCCGCCGCGGGCCTGCGCCTTCTCGGCCAGCTCGGCGGTGCGGCGCAGGCTTTCGGCGAAATCGATCGGGCCCTGGCCGTATTTCGAGCTCTCGCTGACGCGGTAGAGCGCCTTCTCCGCCTCCTCGATCTGCGCCTTGGGCGGCTTGTCGTGCGGCGCTTCGTAGGCGGTATTGACGATGTCCTCGCCGATCCCGATCAGCGTGCGGCGCACCGCGAGGTCGTGCAGGATGCGCGCGAGGTCGCGGACATTGGGGATCGCGGGCGCCGCCTGGACCAGGCCGGCGAGATAGGCGTGGCCGCCGACCTCCATCAGCCCGGGATCGGCTTTCATCTGGGCGTGCAGGGTGAGCGGCGTCAGCACCATGCCGCCGCGCTCCGATCCCGTCAGCATCATGTCGTAGAGGCGCTGGTGCAGCGGATCGTAGAAATCCTCGGCCTTCAGGATCGAACTGACGCGCTCGACCGCCTGGTTGTCCACCAGGATCGCGCCGAGCAGCGCCTGCTCGACTTCGATGTCGTAGGGGACGTGGCGATAAGCTTCCTGTTCCATGTCGTTCTTGTTCTTTTTGCGCGAGAGAGCGGCGAATCAAGCGGCGGCGCTCAGGCGCGGCAAGGCGATGGCGGCGTTGCTAACAGGTAACTTTTCGCATCGCGCAGAATTTCACGGCGGCAACGCGACAGTGCGGTTTCTTTCCTGTGCATAGTTCGCGCGGAACTTCCTAATCGCTTGCAACGCGCGCGCTCACGCGCGCAGCGGCCAGCGCGCGAGATGGATGTGCGTCGTCTTGCCCAGCAGGCTGTGCACCAGCACGAAGTCGCGCACCGTCCAGGTGATCGGCGCCAGCGGCGCGGGCGAAACGCGCAGGCCGTCGCGCAGCAAGGTGACGTGCGGCTTGAAGTCGCCCTTGGTCGCGCCGCCCAGTCCGGCCTTCGCGAGCCCGGCGCCGAGCGCGGCGTGAAAGGCGCGCAGCGGCGTCGCGCCCTGCTCGCCGAGCAGGACGAAGGGATAGATGCCGGTGCTGTTGCGAAAACTCTCGACACGGTTGAACGCGACCTCGAAGGCGGGGGCTTCGATCTTCGCCGCGGCGGCGCTCGCGGTCTCGACGATCGAGGCCGGCAAGCCGTTCCAGTCGCCCAGATGGAACAGCGTCACATGCAGATGCTCGGGCCGGATCAGCGTGCCCGAAAAGCCGTGCGCGGCCTTCAGCGTCTCGGCCAGCGCATGGATGCGCGCTGCCGTCTGCGCATCCGGCAGGACGGCGAGGAAGATGCGGTCCTTCTGGGTCGCGCCGAATTTGCGGCGCGGGGCACGCTTGCCGGCCATCTTAAGAACATATAGTGAACATCGCTGCGAGTCAAGCGGCCGATGGCGCCGCCATAATTCTCCCGGCACAGTGTGCCCCGCGCGTCCACAACAGCGACCTAAAAAGGAAACCGTCATGTCCGAACAGACCCACGAACTCAGCGTGACCCGCCTGATCGACGCGCCGCGCGCCAAGGTCTATCGCTGCTGGTGCGAGCCGGAGCTGCTCAAGCAGTGGTTCGCGCCCAAGCCCTTCACCACGCCGGTGGCCGAACTCGACCTGCGGCCCGGCGGCGGCAATGTCATCGTGATGCGGTCGCCTGAGGGCCAGGACATGCCGAACCGCGGCCAATATCTGGAGGTTGTGCCCAACGAACGCATCGTCTTCACCGATGCCTATACCGGCGACTGGCAGGTGAGCGACCGCCCGCCCTTCATGACGGTGATCCTCACTTTCCAAGATGAAGCCGGCAAGACGCGCTACACCGCGCGGGTGCAGCACTGGACGGCGGAAGACAAGGCGCGGCACGAGCAGATGGGCTTCCACCAGGGCTGGGGCCTGTGCGCCGACCAGCTCGCGGCGCTGGCCGCGAGTCTCTGACGCGAAGGCTGCGAAGGGGGATTGAATCATGAGCGTGTTGCGCAGCATCGGCGCCGTGATCGGCGGCTTGCTCGTCCTCGCTGTCCTGTCGACGGCGATGGACACCGTCTTGGAGAAGACGATCCTGCCCGGCCTGGCGCACGCGCAAGCGAGCACCGGGGTGTGGATCTTCGTCACCGCCTATCGCGCCGTGTTCTCGATCTTCGGCTGCTATTTGACGGCGCGCTGGGCGCCGTCGGCGCCGCTGGGCCACGCGCTGGCGCTCGGCGTCCTCGGCGTGATCCTGTCGAGCCTGGGCGCCTATGCGATGTGGAGCCTGGGCACGCATTGGTATCCGATCGCGCTGATCGTGATCGCCCTGCCCTGCGCCTTCCTCGGCGGCTGGCTCTACACAAGCAGCCGCGGCAAGGCCGCCGCATAAATCTCCGGCTTGAAGCCGACCAGCAATTCGCCACCGGCTTCCAGCACCGGGCGCTTGATCATCGAGGGCTGCGCCAGCATCAGCGCGACGGCCTTCCTTTCGGTGAGGCCGGCTTTGTCGGCATCGGGCAGCTTCTTGAAGGTGGTGCCGGCGCGGTTGAGCAGCACCTCCCAGCCG
>CAYXMO010000467.1:0-2752 GCA_964465935.1 uncultured Rhizobium sp. | reverse complement strand
TGTGCATTCCGGCGACGCTGTTCGCGGGACGCGAGCCCGGCTGGCTGCCGCTGATGCCGCTGGTGCTGCAGATCGCGGTGGTGATCGCCGCCGAGCAGCTCACCACCGCCTACAAGAAACGCAACACAGCCGACGATCCGCGCTTCTGGGCCTGGCGCTATACCTTCGTGTCGGCGATCGCGGGCGCGACCTGGGGCGTGGGTGTGCTGTTCTGGTTCGTGCCGGATTCTTTTCCGGCGCAGGCTTATCTGGCGCTCGCCTTCCTCGGCATGACGGCGACCGAGTTCATCGCGCGCTCCGCCTACCGTCCCGCCTATCTGATGCACGCGCTGTTCTCGCTGGGACCCTTGGTGCTGGTGCTGCTGCTGGCCGGCGGGCTCTACCAGGTGATGACGGCGTTCCTGGTGACGCTGTTCGGCGGCGTGCTGTTCACCTATTGCAACGGCATGGGACGATTGCTCGACGAGAGCATCTTCCTCAAGCTGGAGAATCTCGGCCTGGTGTCGCGGCTGTCGCGCGAGAAGCAGGACGCCGAAGAAGCGCGCGACAGCGCGGAAGCCAGCGGGCGCGTGAAATCGTCCTTCATCGCCAATATCAGCCACGAGCTGCGCACGCCGCTGAACGCGCTTCTGGGCATGGCGCAATTGCTCGACCGCGCCGAACTCGACCGGCCGCACCGCGACCATGTCAAGGTGATGCTGGAGGCGGGCAAGGGCCTGCAGATGCTGCTCGACGACATGATCGCCCTGGCGCGCGACGACGGCGACGGCGCCGACGAAGACAGCGATCCGGTGCAGGCGGCGCGCGCCGTCGGGCGCCTCTTGCAGCCGCGCGCCTGGGAGAAACGGCTGCGCCTGACGGTGACGGCGGCGCCGGCGCTGCCGCATGTCGCGGTCGACGGGCGGCGGCTGCGCCAGGCGCTGCTCAAGCTGGTCGACAACGCGCTGAAATTCACCGAGCGCGGCGGCGTCGAAATCCGCGCCGAGAGCGAAGGCGACCGCGTGCGCTTCTCGGTGATCGATACCGGCCAGGGCGTGCCGAAGGAGATCGCGCCGGGATTGTTCAAGCCGTTCACGCCGGGCGATCTCTCCTATGCACGGCGCCAGCAGGGGATGGGGCTGGGCCTGGCGGTGGTCAAGCGCATCGTCGAGTCGGCCAAGGGCGAGGTCGGCTTCGACAGCGTCGCCGGCGAAGGCGCGACGTTCTGGTTCAAGATTCCGCTGTCGGGCGCGGCGGATTACGACGACGGCCGCGGCGAGGCGGGGCCGGGCGAAGCGGCGGTGCCGCCGTCCAAGCATGCCTTCCTGGTGTTCACCCGCGATCCCAGCATCGACGCGCAGCTCGCGCGCTATCTGGAGCCCTTCGGCAACACCATCCAGAACGCGCCGAGCCTGGCCGAGGCGATCGCCAAATCGGCGCGCGCGCCCTATGACGCGATCATCGTCAGCGCGCCGGACGCCGACAATTGGGCGGCGGCGCCCGGCGTCACCGCGCCGGTGCTGGCGCTGCTGTCGCGCGGCGAGCGCGCGCCGGTGACGGCGAGCGAAGTGCTGCGCTGGCCGGCGGGGGCGCAGGAGCTCTATGCCGTGCTCGCGGCGCTGCACGAACGGGCGCAGCCGCAGAACAAGGCGCAAGGCGAGCCGGAGCCGGAGATGCTGGCGCCGATCGACGCCGATGCCTTCGCGGCGCTGGAAAAATCGGTCGGACTCAAATCGCTGCTCAGCATCCTGGGTTCGTATATCGAGAACGCGGAGCTTCTGTGCGCCGGCCTCGCCGAAGCCTGCGCCGCGGAGAAGTGGGACGACGCCAGCCGACTGGCGCAGGACATCGCCGGCGCGGCGGGCGGGCTCGGCCTGATCGCGGTGACGGCGGCGGCGCGCGGCTTCACGCAGAAGACGCGCAGCGGCGAAAGCCGCCACGAACTGCGCAACGCGGCGCAGATGGTGGTCGGCGAGCAGGTGCGGGCGCGCCAGGCGCTGGGGAATCTGTATCCGGATCTGGTGGCGTAGGGCGCATTTTCAGGTGAGGTTGCGTCGCCTGAGCGGCGCGTCGTTACGCTGCCGCTAACGACCCTTCGAGGCTCGCTACGCTCGCACCTCAGGATGACGCGACTGTTACAATAGGCCCGTCACCCTGAGGTGCGAGCCGGCAGGGCGAGCCTCGAAGGGCGACGGGCCGCCTTCGCGGTCGTCCAACTGCCCTTCCCCATCTTCGCCGCCGGATATAGCCTCAGCGCTCGCCATTATCCGGAGAGCCCGATGACCGATGCCCCTGCCTATGTGCCGCCCAAAGTGTGGACCTGGAATAAGGAGAGCGGCGGGCGGTTTGCCAGCATCAACCGGCCCATCGCCGGGCCGACGTCGGAAAAGGAATTGCCGGTCGGCAAGCATCCCTTCCAGCTCTACTCGCTGGCGACGCCCAACGGCGTCAAGGTGACGGTGATGTTCGAAGAACTGCTCGCCGCCGGACACAAGGGCGCCGAGTACGACGCCTGGCTGATCCGCATCAACGGCGACCAGTTCGGCAGCGGCTTCGTCGCGGTCAATCCCAACTCCAAGATCCCGGCCTTGATGGACCGCAGCGGCCCCAAGCCGATCCGGGTGTTCGAGTCGGGCGCCATCCTGGTCCACCTCGCCGAGAAGTTCGGCGCTTTCCTGCCGACCGATCCGGGCAAGCGGGCGGAGTGCCTCTCCTGGCTGTTCTGGCAGATGGGCAGCGCGCCTTATCTCGGCGGCGGCTTCGGCCACTTCTA
>CAYXMO010000466.1:0-2758 GCA_964465935.1 uncultured Rhizobium sp. | reverse complement strand
CGCATCGGCATGGTGAGCGGCCTGTTCTTCGGCCTGTCGTTCGGGATGGGCGGACTGGGCGCCGCCGCGCTGGGCGTGCTGGCGGACCACACGAGCATCACGTTCGTCTACAGCGTGTGCTCGTTCCTGCCGTTGTTCGGACTGCTGGCGGCGTTCCTGCCGGACCTGAGGGCGAAGAAGGCCTAGAAGCCGAGCGCGGCGCGGCGGGCGAGACTGGCGGGCGGCCAGACCTTCTTCATGTCGTAATAGACCCTGACGGCCAGCGCCGGTTTGCCGGTGGCGGAACCCTTAGCGAGCGGACCGCTCAAGTCGACCCACGGCACCTTGGAACGCGTGAAGATGTGAACGTCGGGCGAGATCGCGTGCGGCTTGTCGAGCGTGGCGACGCGCAGGAAGATCAGCGTGCGGCGGCGGCCATAGTCGCTCCAGAGCGCGGTCTGGCATGTGGGGCAACGATAGATGTCATGCGGGCGTCCGGAGTCGGTCGGCATGGTGACGCGGCGCGGCTTGCCGGCGGTGAGCTCGATGTTCGAGGCTTCGACGATGGCGTTGATGGCCAAGGCGGAGCCGGTCTGGCGCTGACAATCGAGACAATGGCAGCAATGGGTGAACATCGGCGGCGCGAGAAGCGTGTAGCGGATCGCACGGCAGAAGCAGGAACCCTTGATTTTCATCGCATCGCCCTCGAAATCGAACTGCCGGACTTTCCGGCAAACCGGCGCCCGCTCAAGTCACAAAATGCGGAAGCGCCGCAGGACGTAATAGCATCCTGCGACCACCACGGCGCAGAGCGCCATCGCCCACCAGAAGCCGCCGCGCGATTGGCCCCAAGGGATGTCGATCAGGTTCATGCCGAAGGCGCCGGCGATGAAGGTCGGCGGCAGCAGCAGGGTCGAGAGGATCGTCAGGGTACGGAGCGAACGGTTGGTGGTGGCGGCGATGCGGGTGTCGACCTCCTCATAGAGCAGGCGGGCGCGGTCGGCGAGCGCGGCGGCATCGCGGTCGAAATCCTCGGCCGCCTGGGCGAGCATGGGCAGATGCGCGGCGATGGGCGAACTGGCGTGGCTGCCCCTGGCGTTGACGGCACGGGTGAACGCGCCGCGCAGGCTCAGGAACTCGCGGTGATAGCGCGACAGCTCGCGCCGCACCGGCCCCAGGCCCGTGGGATCGATGTCGTCGCGGTCGGAGAGCACGACGTCTTCGATGTGATCGAGCTGCTGAGTGAGGTGCGTCAGGCGGTCCTCGACCACCTCGATATAGTGCTCGACCACGCGGACGAAGGCGTCGGCGGGCGCGGCGAGGACAAGGCCGGCGGCGGCCTCCTCGCGCACTTCGTCGACCACGCGCATCGGGCGGTGGCGCACGGTGATGAGATGGCGCGCATCGACGAAGAAGGCAAGCCGTCCGGCGCCCATGGTTTCGCCGCCGAAATCCTTTTCGATGTCGGGCAGGATGCCGTGCGCGCTGACGGCGCCGAGATGAACCTGGACGCGCGTCTCGCTGGAGAGCAGCAGGGCGCGGGCGGCCGGCGGCGCCGCGTCGAAGGCTTCGAGGAAGCGGCGGGCGCGGTGATCGGAGAGCGCAAAGTGCATCCAGGCCCAGTCGCGCGGCGCGGCAAGGGCTTCGGCGGCGCTCTCGTTGGTGAGGCGCGCAGCACGGCCGGCGGAGAAGGTGAAGCCCCAGAGCAGGCCGGGGGTGGGGGTGAGAGGGGCGATATTCATGGATCGTGGGCCGCGGCGCGAGCCCGCATCACGTGCCCCACGCCCTCACACATGCTGTCCGCCGTTGATGTGCAACTCAGCGCCGGTCACATAGCTCGATTGGTCCGTGCACAGATAATAGATTGCCTTGGCGACCTCCTCCGGCAAGCCCAGCCTTCGCAGCGGGATGGTGTCGACGATCTTGTCGGTACCCGGAGACAGGATCGCGGTGTCGATCTCGCCCGGCGCGATCGCGTTCACCCGCACCCCCAGCGGGCCGAAATCGGCGGCCATCTCGCGCGTCAGCGCCGCCAGCGCCGCCTTGCTCGTCGCGTAGGCGGCGCCGGCGAAGGGGTGGACGCGGCCGCCGGCGATCGAGGTGACGTTGACGATGGCGCCATGGGCGCGGGCAAGCTCGTCTTTCAGACCCTGGGCGAGCCAGACGGTGGCGAACAGGTTGACCTCGAAGACGTGGCGCCAGGTCGCCATGTCGGTGTTGAGGGTGTTGAGGCGGGTGCCCTCACCCGAAAAATCGCTGCGCGATTTGTCGACCTCTCCCGCAAGCGGGAGAGGTAATTTCGGGCTGATCCCTGCGTTGTTGACCAGGGCGTGCAGGGTGCGGTGGCCGGCTGCGTCGCGCGGCAGGCGGTCCTTCATCTCGTCCATGGCGCGCGCGAGATCGGCAGGATCGGCTAGGTCGACCTGGATGTGGTCCTCTGGACCCTCTGCCCAGGGACAGTTCTCCGGGAAGGCGTGGCGCGAGCAGGTGATGACGCGCCAGCCGGCACTTGAAAAGCGCTTGACCGTGGCGTGGCCGATGCCGCGCGACGCGCCGGTCAGGATCAGCGTGCGCGGTTCCTCTGGGAGCGCGTGCGAGGGCGCTTTGGCGGCGGCGGCGCGGGCTTCGGTCATGGGACGGACGATAGCATGCGAGGATGCCTTGCTGCACCTACAAGACGTCAACTGGGTGGCCCGCATTAGCGGGCCATGACAGTATTAGGGAATGGACGACCTGACCGCCCTTGCCGTCATGCTGGCCGCCGCCGTAATCGCGGGGC
>CAYXMO010000465.1:0-2758 GCA_964465935.1 uncultured Rhizobium sp. | reverse complement strand
CCGCCGCCGGTCAGCGCCGGCATCGACGCCGAATGATGCGGATTGCGAAAGGGGCGCCGCCGCGAGATCGCACCGCCCGCCAGCTCGCCCGCGAGCGACTGCACCATGGAGAGCTCCAGCGCTTCGCGTGCGTCGAGCGGCGGCAACAGGCCCGGCAGGCGCTGCGCCAGCATCGACTTGCCGGCGCCGGGCGGCCCGATCATCAGCATGTTATGGCCACCCGCCGCGACGATCTCGAGCGCGCGCTTGGCGGTCTCCTGGCCTTTGACGTCGCGAAGATCGGGAACGGTCCGCGTGTCGTCGGCCAGCCTGGCCACCGGCGGGCTCAGCACCTGCACGCCCTTCATGTGGTTGACCAGCGCGATCAGCGACGGCGCCGCGACGATCTCGATGCCGCCGGCCCAGGCCGCTTCCGGCCCGCAAGCGAAAGGGCAGATCAGGCCGCGATGCTGTTCGCTCGCCGCCAGCGCCGCGGGCAAGACGCCGGCGACGGCGGCGACCTGCGCGTCGAGCGACAGCTCGCCGAGCGCGACATAGTTCGCCATCTCGCTCGCCGGCAGCACGCCCATCGCCGCCAAAAGACCGAGCGCGATGGGCAGATCGTAGTGGCTTCCCTCTTTGGGCAGATCGGCCGGCGCCAGGTTGACGGTGATGCGCTGCCAGGGCAGCGCCAGCCCGATGGCATAGAGCGCGGCGCGCACCCGCTCCTTGCTTTCGGCCACCGCCTTGTCGCCCAGGCCGACGATGTTGAATTGGCCATTGCCGCCGTCGCCGACATGGACCTGGACGTCCACCTCGCGTGCTTCGATACCCTGGAACGCCACCGTATAGACATGCGCGACGGTCATCGTGCGTCGATTAGGCCGGGGTTTTGTCCTTGGCGCAACAGCATTTTCAACGCAGCGTTGCAATCACTGCGCCGCCAGTACGCCCCACATATAGTCGTAGCTCTTGTAGCCGCTCATCAGCGCCTGGCGCACCTTGCCGGTCGGCGGCGGCTGCAGCGCGGCGTAGTTGGCCACACCGTCACGGTTGAACGAAGCATAGGCGTGACAGGTGATGCAGGAGGTATCCTGCACCGCCACACCCTTGTTCATCCGCTCGATCACCGAATTGGCGAGGATGGTGGGCCGGCCTTTGGGCGTCGTGAACGTCACCTGCGTGCCCTTGAGGCAATAGTTGTTCCACACCGGATCCAGATGCGCCGCCTGGAACAATGCCGCGAGCGCCGGGGTCTTGGCGCAGGGGCCGTAGTCGCGGTTGGCCGGCGGCTGCGGCGGCACGTTGGCGGCGCGCGCGCCGAAGGCGTCGTGGCAGCCGATGACGTCGCAGCGCCCCGGATTGCTGCGATGCTCGAAGGTCGACCACACCCAATTGTCCAACTGGCGGCTTTGCACCGACAGGCCGGCCAGCGCGTATTCGCCGGGCTTGCCGTTGAAGCTGCCGCTGTTGGTGTAATAGGCGCGGCGCACGTCGGCGGTATTCTTGTACGCGCCCGGCAGCCAGCGGACGATGTCGCTCACCAAAATCCAATCCGCCTTCACCACGATCGAGTCGTCGGGAAAGCGGATCGGCTTGCCGGCCATGAAGTCCGTCTTTAGTCCGCCGGTGTTGTACAGACCGGCGCCGACGATGGCGTCGAACACCGCGCGATTGTGCTGCACTTCTTCACCGATGCAGGCGCCGTCGGGGAAATTGCCGGCCTTGCCGCCCTTGGGATAGCAGCCCGCCGGCGCCGCGACCTCGGCCAGGCCATGCACGGCATGAGCGGCGGCGGCCGCCGCCAGGCTGCGCAGCAACGTCATGTGCGGCGCGCCCGGCCAGTGCGGCTTGTCTGTGAACAGGTCGGCGTCGGAGGCCCAGGTCTCGAACGCCACCGCCTTGGCGCCCGGCGCCGGCGCGGTCATGGTGACGAAGACGTCCCACGCCATCTTGTCCGGCGCCGGCGGCGCGGACAAGCTCGAAGACGAAAGCGACACGACGCCAAACGCGATACAGGCCAGTCTGCGCATCGCATCCTCGCTGGTTTACATCCCGAGCACGTATCCCGCCGCCGCGCCGGCCAGCGCCATGCGCGCCAGCCAGCCCAGGCAATGCGCGAAGGTGATCTTGTTGTCGAATTTGATGAAGAAGGCATTGATCGTCAGGACCGTGAACGGTCCCGCCAGCCAGGCGACGACCGCGACCTTCAATCCCGCGACGATGCCGGCGGCGCCGGCCATCGCGCACAGCACCGCGACCGCGAAGCTCATGACATAGCCGATGATGCTCGCCGCGATTATGGCGCTGCGCTCGCTGCCGTCGCGAATGCCGGGGCGCCACACTTCCGGATAGGTGTTGTAGGCGGCATGGAACAGCACGCCCATGAACAGCCAGTCGGTAAACGTCGCCGCCGTCCCGGCGCCGAACGCGGCCGCGAGCAGCATCCAGCTCATGCCTTACCCCCGTCTTGGTCGTGCCCAGTCTACGAAGGAATCGCGTCGAAGGCGATGGTGGTGCGCGCCGTCTGGGCGTGGAACGGCACCGTGCCGTGCCACATATAAGAGGGAAACAGCACCAGCCGCCCCGCCGCCGGTTTGACGCTGCGCTGCACGCCGGCCGGCGTCGGCAGCGCGAAGCTGGGCTCGCCGAATTTGATCCAGCCTTGCTGTCCGTCCTCCACCGCGTCCGGCACCGCGACGTAGTAGCAGGAGCTGATCCAGCCCTTGGGATGGATGTGGTTGGTGTGAAAGCCGCTGTCGCGCAGGCGCGACGACCA
>CAYXMO010000464.1:0-2763 GCA_964465935.1 uncultured Rhizobium sp. | reverse complement strand
CTGCCGCGCCGTAGCCCGAAGGGCGAAGGCGGGCCGGTTGCCGCGAGCTACGGCTTGGCAAGCCAGGCTTCGCTGCGCAGCAGCGAGCCTACCACGGCGTAGCGCGCTAGCGCGAAGCCGGGCTGGTGCATGGTTCGCGCAGCTACGCCCGGGCAAGCCTCCGTTACTCTCACCACCCAATCTGGTTCTCCCTCTGCTTGTTCGCCGCTCCGTTTCACGCTGCAATGGTTCCGCCTTGAGTCCTAAGGCTGCTGTCGTGAAGATCTGACCATCAACGCATTGCGGGGGACTGCCATGAAGCCGCTCACCTATTCCACGCCGTCTCGCCGCGCGCTGCTTGGCGGCATGGCCGCGCTGGGCGTCGCCGCGCCCGCGCTGCACGGCACGCGCGCCGCCACCACCCAGGTCGACGTCGTGATCGTCGGTGCCGGCGCGGCCGGCATCGGGGCGGCCATCAAGCTCAAGGCGGCGGGCCTCAGCCATGCGATTGTCGAGGCCGCGGACCGCGTCGGCGGCCGGGCCTTCACCGACAGCACGACCTTCCGCGGCGACGACGGCAAGCCGGTACCGTTCGACATCGGCTGCGCCTGGATCCACCGCAACCAGCCGGACAACCAGATGGGCCAATGGGCCCGAAAGCTGAACTTCGAGATCCAGCGCCACGATCTGGACGTGAACGTCCTGTACTACGGCCGCACGCCCTACAGTCCGGCGATGGTCGAACTCGAGCACAAAGCCGAGGAAGAACTCGAGGCCGAATTCAAGAAGGCCGTCGCCGAAGGCCGGGACGTCGCCGGCAGCGACTTCATCAAGGACGCGCCACCGCCGGTCGATGCCGCCGCGACCTATATGGGTCCGATGGATATGGCGGCGGATTTCAAGGACATGTCCTGCGCCGACTACGACGCGATGCCGGACTACAATCCGAACTATTTGGTCCGCGCGGGGTACGGCAGCGTCGTCAAGATGGTCGCGCTGACCAGCGATCTCAACATCACGCTGAACACGCCGGTGACGGCGATCGACACCAGCGGCTCCGGCGTCAGGGTCGTCACGGCGCGTGGCGGCACCATCGACGCCAAGGCGGCGATCGTCACGGTCTCGACCGGCGTGCTCGGCTCCGGCGCGATCCGCTTCACCCAGCCGCTCCCGGCCGAAGTCCAAGGCGCGATCAGCGACGTCCCGATGGGGTGCTTCCTCAAAATCCCGCTCGAGATACCGGGCGTCAATCACTATGTCAGCGGGGTAAAGCCCTACGACAACGTGATGATGGAGAATCCCGGTCTCGACGACATCTACTTCCTGGCGTGGCCGTGGAACCTCGACCTCATGGTCGGCTTCGTCGGCGGCGACTTCGGCAAGGATCTCGCCAGGAAGGGCCAGGCGGCCGCCATTGACTTCGCCAAGCAGCGGGTCGGCGACATTTTCGGCTCGGCCATGCGCAAGCGCGTCCGCCGCGGCCTCCTGACGCCTTGGGCAACGAACCCGCTGACCCATGGCTCCTATTCGGCGGCCAAGCCCGGCAAGTTCGCGAGTCGGGCGGTGCTGCGCCAGCCGGTGCAGAACAAGCTGTACTTCGCGGGCGAGGCGGTCGCGCCCGGCGGCATGTTCGCCACCTGCGAAGGGGCCTACAACGCCGGCCAGGCAGCGGTGGAAAAGATCGCGGCGACGGTCAAACCGGGCTAAACGCACGCCGCTGTCGATAACCTTGCCGCCGGCTTGGTGCTTCGCCGCCGGGCTGGGCTAGCATGGGCCAGGGTTGGAACCGCGGCGCGTCCGCCGCGAGCAGAGAGGCTTCATGCGTCTGGAAAACAAGCACCGGCTCTATGTGCGTGTCAGCTGGAACGAGATTCACCGCCAGATGCGTGAAATGGCCAAATGGGTGCATGAAGTCATGCAAGGGGGCCGCCGGATCGACATCGTGGTCGGGGTCTCGCGCGGTGGATTGCCGTTCGCCGCGGTGATGGCGCGCGAGCTCAACATCAAGCACAACATCGAGACCATCGGCGTCACCTCCTATCGCGGCGAGGAGCAGGTCGGCGGCGCCCAGATCATCAAGCCGCTGCATCCCGAGATCATGGCCAAGATCGAGAACGGCGGCGAGAACATGATCATCCTCGACGATCTCGTCGATACCGGCGGCACCTTCCGCGAATTGCGCAAGATCTGGCCCAACGCGCTCTATGTGACGATCTTCTCCAAGCCCGAAGGGGAGGACATGGTCGATATGCGCTTCCTGCAGGCGCCGCAGAACTCCTGGATCGTATTCCCGTGGGACGCGCGCGACGGCGACCCGGAACTGGTCGACCCGATCAGCGGCGCGGAGAAGTAATAAACGACCGTCATGGGCGGCCTTGAGCCGCCCACCCATCGCGCCCGCTTCTGCGGGCGCATAAGAGTCACTTCGGCGCGCCGACGCGCGCCGGATGGGTGGCCGGGACAAGCCCGGCCATGACGGAGATGGATTATTCCAGCAACCCGTATGCCGGCAGCGTCAGGAAATCCTCGAACTGCGGCGCCAGCGACAGCTGGTGGAAGAGATCGCGCGCTTCGGTGAAGCGGCCATTGGCCAACGCCTCGGCGCCGACTTCGCCTTGGATACGCGTCATCTCTTCGCCTAAGCAGCGCTCGAACAGCTCCGGCGTCGCCTTCGTGCCGCCTTCCAATGTCACGCCATAGCGCACCCATTGCCAGACCTGGGCGCGCGAGATCTCGGCGGTGGCGGCGTCTTCCATCAGGTTGTAGAGCGGCACCGCGCCGCGG
>CAYXMO010000463.1:0-2768 GCA_964465935.1 uncultured Rhizobium sp. | reverse complement strand
GCCGCCGGCGGCGATCAGATGGTTGTCCTTGATCAGCACCGCATCGTCGAGCCCGAAGCGGTGGTTGAAGCCGCCGCCGCAGCGCACCGCGTATTTCTCCAGCAGGCGCAGGCCCGGCGTCGTCTTGCGGGTGCAGACGATGCGCGCCTTGGTGCCGGCGACGGCATCGGCCAGAGCGCGGGTCGCGGTGGCGACGCCGGAAAGATGGCCGGCGAAATTGAGCGCGACGCGCTCGCCGCTCAGCAGCGAACGGGCCGGGCCTTCGATCAGCGCCAGCACGGTGCCGGCCTGGACCGTGGCGCCGTCGGGTGACTGCACCTCGAAACGCAGCGCGGCGTCGACCAGATGGAACGCGGTGTGCGCGGCGATGAGCCCGGCGATGGTGCCGGATTTGCGCGCCACGAGCTTCGCCTTGGCTTGCGTCTCTGGCGGCACGGTGAGTTCGCTGGTGACGTCGCCGGCGCGGCCGAGGTCTTCCTCCAGCGCGCGGCGCACGATGGGTTCGAGCAGCAGCGCATGCGGCGGGCGCGTGAAGGGGAGGGCGCTCATTCGCCTAGGCCAAGCTCCGCTCGAGAAGAACCGGTTGCGCTGTTACCGCGATCTCCTCGGCGTCGGCCAACGTCATGAAGGTGCGCTGCGGCGCCGGATCGGTCTTGGGATAGTCGCTGCGATAGTGCCCGCCGCGGCTCTCGTGCCGGTTCAGCGCCGCGGCGGTCACGAGCTTGGCAGCGGCGGTCATGTTGAGCAGCGCCGGTTCGTGGCCGCCGGCGCGTTCGATGCCGGCGATGACGCCCAAGGCTTGCGACAACCCGGCTTCGTCGCGCTCCAGGCCGACGAGGCGCGTCATCGCTTCGCGCAAGGCGTGCGGCGGCGCCGGCGAGGCGAAGCGCTCGGGTGCCGGCGGCGTGCCGCGGCCGCCGCGCAGCGTGACGTTCGCGGCGATGTCGGCGGCGGCGCGGGCGCCGAACACGAGGGCTTCGAGCAGCGAGTTGGAAGCAAGGCGGTTGGCGCCGTGCAGGCCGGTGGCGGCGCATTCGCCGACGGTCCACAGGCCCGCCAGTGAGGAACGGGCGCGCTCGTCGCTGGCGATGCCGCCCATGTGATAATGCGCCGCCGGCGCCACCGGGATCGCTTGCGTCGCGGGATCGATGCCGGCGGCGATGCAGGCGCCGTAGACGGTCGGGAAGCGCTTGGCGAAAGACGCGCCGATGGCCTCGCGGCAATCCAGGAACGTCTTGTGCCCGGCGGCGCGGGCGCGGTGCAGGGCGCGGGCGACGACGTCGCGCGGTGCGAGTTCGGCGTCGGGATGCACATCGAGCATGAAGCGGCGGCCGTTTTCGTCGATCAAGCTCGCGCCTTCGCCGCGCAGCGCCTCGGTCGCCAGCGGCGCGGGATCGCGGCCGATGTCGATGGCGGTGGGATGGAACTGCACGAACTCGGGATCGGCGATGATCGCGCCGGCGCGCGCCGCCATGCCCAGGCCTTCGCCGCGCGCTTCCAGCGGATTGGTCGTGACGGCATAGAGGGCGCCGAGGCCGCCGGTGGCGAACACGATCGCCGAACTCTTGAACAGCACCAGCCGCGCGTCGGCACCGATGCCGGTGCGGGCGAACAGGCCGGTGACGCGGCCGTCTTCGAGCGCCAACTCGATGGCGTGGAAGCCTTCTAGCAGGCTGATCGACGGCGTCGCCAGGGCGCGCTCGGCCAGGGTGCGGGAGATTTCGGCGCCGGCACGGTCGCCGGCGATGTGGACGATGCGCTTGGCGCTGTGCGCCGCTTCGCGTCCGAGCGCGAGCTTGCCGCCGGCATCACGGTCGAACGGCACGCCGAGGTCGAGCAGGTCGGCGATGCGAGGGCCTGCTTCGCGCGCCACCAGCGCGGCGATGTCGGGATCGCAGAGGTCGGCGCCGGCGGTCAACGTGTCGGCGGCGTGGCTCTGCCAGCTGTCGCCATCGCCCAGCGCCGCGGCGATGCCGCCCTGCGCCCAGGCGCTGGAGCCGGAGAGACCGGGCCGCGTTCCGGCGAGCACGGTCGCGGGAAGCGGGCTGAGCTTGAGCGCGGTGAACAGCCCGGCTATGCCGGCGCCCAGGATCAGCGCGCCCTTGCACTCGACGATGCTGTCGATATGGCGTGCCATGTCAGGCGGCTTTCTTCACCGGCAATTTCACCGCCAACATGCGGTCGATCGCCTTCTTGGCGCGCACTGCGATAGCGGGATCGACGAAGACTTCGGTCGTCATGGTCTGCAGCGAATGCAGGATCTTGTCGAGCGTGATGCGCTTCATGTGCGGGCACAGATTGCACGGGCGCACGAAGTCGACATCGGGATACTCGGCGGCGACGTTGTCGCTCATCGAGCATTCGGTGATCATCACGACGCGGCGCGGACGGTGCTCGGCGACGTAGTTGATCAGGCCCGAAGTCGAGCCGGCGAAATCGGCTTCGGCGACGACCTCCGGCGGGCATTCGGGATGCGCCAGCACGACGATGCCCGGATGCGCCGTGCGGTAGTCGCGGATTTCCTGCGCCGTGAAGCGCTCATGGACTTCGCAGGCGCCTTCCCAGGTGATGACCTTGACGCCGGTCAGCTTGGCGACGTTCTGCGCCAGGTATTTGTCCGGGACCATGATGACGGTGTCGGTGCCGAATTCGCGGGCGATCTCCTCGACCACCGCCACGGCGTTGGACGAGGTGCAGCACACATCACTCTCCGCCTTCACCTCGGCGGAGGTGTTGACATAGGTCACGACCGGCAGGCCGGGATATTT
>CAYXMO010000462.1:0-2782 GCA_964465935.1 uncultured Rhizobium sp. | reverse complement strand
GCGGCGCTCGACGCCATCGGCCGCGGCAACGGCGCCACCTATCTGCTCGACGTGCGCGATGCCGCCGCCTGGACCGACGCGCTCTCGGTCTTCACCGCCGCCAGCGGCGGCCGGCTCGACGTCCTGGTCAACAATGCCGGCGTCGCGGCCTATGGCTATCTGGAAGACCAGAGCGAAGAGGAGATCGCGCGCCAGCTCGACATCAACATCAAAGGCGTGATCGCCGGCGCCCGCGCCGGCCTGCCCTATCTCAAGGCGACGCCGGGCGCCCAGCTGATCAACATCTCGTCCTGCGCCTCGCTCTACGGCGCGCCCAAGCTGTCGGTCTATGCCGCGACCAAGTTCGCGGTGCGCGGACTTTCCGAAGCGTTGGATATCGAATTCTCCCGCTTCGGCGTCGGCGTCAAATGCATCATGCCGTTCTTCATCAACACACCGATCCTGCAGGCCGGCGCGGCCAGCAGCAACGAGAAGATGTCGGACTCAATCACGGCCGGCGGCACGCCGGTCTACACGGTGGAGGAATGCGCCGGCGTGATCTACGACAGTATCGGCGCCAAGCCGCTCAAGCACATCGTCGGCGCCCGCGGCAAACAGCTCGCCTGGCTGACGCGCTGGGCCCCGGGGCTGGTCCGCCGCCAGCTCCTGGCCGCCGAGCGCAGCGGCAAGGCGCCGGGGAGCTAGGGTATCCTGGCCCTGGCGCAGCTGGGCGAGAAGGCCCGCGTCCGCGCGCTGGCCTCGCGGGCGCTGCTGATCGATCCCGACAATACGCTGATGCGCTACAACATCGCCCGCGGCTTCGCCACCGGCCTTAAGGATGTTGACGGCGCCCTCGACCTGCTCGGACCGGCGTTCGAAAAGCTCCATCCCGGCGGCATCGCCTGGGTCGGGATCGAGGCGGATTTCGGCGGCCGGTTAACGATAAAGCGCCCCTCAAATTGTGCTATGCTTCGGCCATAGGGAGAACGTCCGTATACGGACAAGGGGGCAATCATGCATCACATGCTTATCGGCGTCGTCCTGCACGCGACGCTCCTGGCCATCATCGGCTATGCGCTGCTGTTCTCGGCGACGCGCACCGCCGGCCTCGTCGCGCTGATCGGGCGGGTGCTGGGCATCTGGGTCTTCATCCTCGCGATCCTGTCGATCGTCGCCGTCCTCACCGCGCCGATGTTCGGCGGCAAGCCGTTCGGCATGGATATGGGCCCTGGCCCGGGGATGCATCGCTGGGGGCCGCCGCCCGGTCCCGGGATGATGCCGCCGCCGCCGCCGCCGGGCATGCAGCCGCCACCGCCACCCGCGCCGGCGCCAGCCAAGCCCTGACGCAAGACCGGCAGCCGATCCACGGATGTGGTGCCGAGCGCCGCACCCGTGGAATACTGCGCGCGAGTCGATGCCGGGGGCGAGCATGACGACGGCTGTAGCGGCGCCGCGCGCGCGAAATCCCGAGCGCCGCTTCTACATGGCGATGATCCTCGCCATGGAGGCGTCGCTGCTGCTCGGCTTCGCGCGCAGCATCTTCCTGCGTCCGTTGTTTCCCGGTCTGCCGGTGCCGCCGGAGCTGTATTTCTATGCCGTCCACGGCACGCTGTTCTTCGGCTGGATGGCGCTGCTGCTGGTGCAGGGCACGCTGATCTCGGCAGGCAACAGCGCGCTGCATGTGCGGCTCGGCGTCATCGGCTACGCGCTGGTGCCGCTGATGATCCTGGCCGGCGTCTTCGGCAGCCTGCTGGCGGCGCGCCGTCCGGGCGGCTTCGTCGGCGTGCCGGTGCCGCCGCTGCAATTCCTCGCCGTCGTGCTCGGCGACATGGTGATGTTCGCGGGTTTTGCCGGCGGCGCGCTGGTCTGGCGCCGCCGCGCCCAGACGCATAAGCGCCTCATCCTGCTCGCCTGCATGGTGCTGATGGACCCGACCATCGGGCGCTGGCCGTTCGCCTTCGTCGCCGAAAACTCGATGGCGTCGTTCTGGCTGAAGGATCTCTTCCTCGCGGCGCTAGCGCTGTGGGACATCGCCACGCTCAAGCGCTTCCATCCAACGACGCTGATCGGCGGCATCGTTCTGATCGCCGAAGGCCTGCTGCGCGGCCCGATCGGCGAAACCGCCTGGTGGCTCGCCTTCGCACGCTGGGCGACAGGCCTTCTGGGTTAGTGCGGATGCGGTTTGTGCCGGTGCACGGCATTCGGCGCGGGCCGCACTGCGCCTTTCGGCGGGGTGGGGCATTCGGCCAGCGGCGCCAGGCTGCTGTGCTGCGTTTTCAGGACGGTATCGATCCGCGCGCGCGCTTCGCCGAAAGGACCGGCGGGCAGGGCGGCGCTGTTGAGCGCATGCGTCGCGGTGCACAGCGTCACATCCTCGGCCGCGGCGGCGCCTAGCGCGGTCAGGTTCGCCTTGGCGCCATAGATCGGCTCGCCCGCCACCATCACCAGCGCGATGTCGTCCGGCTTCGACTGCACCAGCGCGTCATAGGGCTTGTTCGCGTCGCCGGGGATCAGGAACAGGTCGGCATAGAGCCCCACCGCGAGCGATCCGACCTTGTCGTCGATATGGGCGATGCGCGCCGGCACCACGGTCGCCATCTCGAACAGGTCTTTCGCCGTCAGCGTCGCGCCGCTCTTGCTTGGGTCAAGCGCCGCGGCATAGCGCAGCTCCGCCAGCGTGTTGTCGCTGCCGCTCGGCGACCAGTCGGGGGCCAGCGCCACCGGCAGACCGGCGGCCAGCGCCGCGCCGACATCGGTGGTTTCGCCATAGAGCTCGATATTGCTGCGCGGCGACCACACTAGG
>CAYXMO010000461.1:0-2803 GCA_964465935.1 uncultured Rhizobium sp. | reverse complement strand
CGTCGGGGAAATCCGCGATGCGGAACACGATCTGGCCGGTCAGGTCGCGAAATTCCCGCGGCAGGCTCAGGAACGCGGCGCGCGCCAGCGTCTCGAAGTCGTCGAGCGACGGCGATTCGGTTTTGGTCCAGTCCATGGCCGGGTAGAGTAGGGCAAATCGGGAGACCACGACATGCCGAAGCTGAGCCCCAAGGCGCGTGCCGCCGCGCTCAAGACCCTGCGCAAATGGAAGTCCGTCGCCGGGCGTGACGCCATCCGCCGCGACTTCACATTCGCCGATTTCAACCAGGCGTTCGCGTTCATGACGCGCGCGGCGCTGCTGGCGGAGAAGATGGATCACCATCCCGAATGGTTCAACGTCTACAACCGGGTCGAGGTCGTGCTGGCGACCCACGACGCCGGCGGCGTGACGCAGAAGGATGTCGACATGGCGGCGGCGATGGACGGCTACGCCAAGTGATCCATCTGCTTGCGATCTCGGGCAGCCTGCGCGCGGTCTCGACCAACACGGCGCTGCTGCGCGCCGCGATGCTCTTGGCGCCGCCGGGCATGACGATCGAGCTGTTCGACGGCCTGGGCGGTCTGCCGCACTTCAATCCCGACCGCGACGCCGATCCGCTGCCGCCGCCGGTCGCGGCCTGGCGCAAGCGCATCGCGGAGGCCGATGGGTTGCTGGTGTCCTCGCCCGAATATGCCCGCGGCATTCCGGGCAGTCTCAAGAACGCGTTCGACTGGCTGGTGAGCGGCCCCGAGCACGAGGGCAAGCCGATCGCGTTCTTTCACGCCTCGGAGCGCGGCGTCGCCTCGCAGGCGGCGTTGCGGCTGGTGCTGGAAACCATGAGTGGGCGCATCGTCGACGAAGCTTCGATCACCATCGGGCTGCTCGGCAAGCAGACCGATCCGGCACAGATTGCCGCCGATCCGCTGCTTGCCGGCAGGATTCGCGCCGCGCTCGGCGCTTACGCGAACGCTCTGGCCAGGAGCGCGAAGTAGCCGAGCTTCACGCCAGCCGCAGCGGCGGCGGCCAGAACAAGAGCGAGCGCCGCCAGCACGGGGTGGCGGAAGATACGCGTGTGCAACGAAATCCGATCGAAGTGATCTTCGAGCTTGTTCGGATTGACCAAGGGCCCAACGAGCGACATGTCAGTGCCTCCAACAACCTGCGGGTTAGTTACCGCAGGGGCGGCGCATGTAGGCCCTATTGCCCCCCTATGCAATAGGGAATTTGTGCAAGTGCGAATTTTTTTCAAGACACCACGAAGCGATAGCTCTCGCCGTCGCGCTCGATGCGTCCTGCGGTCGGCGCCGGAAAGTGCGTGCCGATGATCAGGACGGGTTTGTCGGCGAAGTCCTTGACGAAGGCGCGGCGCGTGACCTCGGCGGCGGCGCCGTCTTCGTCGAAACGGTCTTCCCAATCGGGATGCGCCACCTGGCAGGGGTGATGCATCATGTCGCCGGTGATGATCGCGGTCTCGCCCTTCGACTCGATCACCACGCTGACATGGCCCGGTGTGTGGCCGGTGGTCGGCATCAGACGGATTTCTTTGCTGACGCGGTGATCCAGATCGACGGTCTCAGCGAGGCCGGCCGCGAAGATCGGCTTGACCGAATCCGCCATGATCGCCACCTGCTCGGCATCGTCGTCCTTCAGCCAGTGCTCGTACTCGATCTTGCCGATCAGATAGCGCGCATTGGGGAAGGTCGGGACCCAGGCGTCGCCGTCCTTCATCGTGTTCCAGCCGACGTGATCGACGTGCAGATGGGTGCAGACCACGGCGTTGACGCTTTCGCGCGTCCAGCCGGCTGCGGCGAGGTGTTCGAGGAACGGCGTCGCCAGCGGCAGGTTGCGCGTCAGCCCGCGCGGCTTGTCGTTGCCGACGCAGGTGTCGACCACCAGGCGCAGGCCCGGCGCCTCGACCAGCAGGGCGTGGATCGACAGCATCAGCGCGCCGTCTTGCGTGACGAAATGCGGATAGAGCCAGGGCATCTGCCTGAGCGCCTCCGGCGTCGCGCCGGGCAGCAGGGAGTATTGGGGATGGTATTTGACCGGCACTTCCATCTCGACGATGCGCTTGATAGTGACGTCGCCGATCTTCCAGGTGAGCATGCCAGTTCCTCCGGTTCCCTGCGCGCAGCCTAGCCCGGTGAGAACAGGCGCGCGAGCAATGCCTTGTCGCTGACCAGCGGCGGCGTCAAGCCGGCGGCGACCGCGCCGATCTGGAGCGCAGCCACGACGATGAATATGAGGATCGCCACCCACCAGCGCACCGCGCCGCCGCCGCGCAACGCCGCGGCGATGCCGAGGGCGCAGGCGAAGCCGCCCACCACGGTCATCGCGACTTCGACGCGGCCGAAGGTTCCGTCGATGGGGCTGGGATAGCCCAGGAGGAACAGCCAGATCATCGCGAAGATAAGCAGCCAGACCAGGAACACTGGCAACGCCGCCCAGCGCGCCAGCGGCGAGCCGCGAAAGGCGAGGATGGCGGCGATCCAGGCGGGCGCGCTCTGCACGATGTGGTGGACGACGCCGCCGCTGACCGCGCCCACCACGAGCAGCGCCGCGATCAGCACCAGCGCGCAGGCGCCGATCACTCGGTTGCCGTTCGACAATGCCCGCTCCGCAAGACGCCCCGCGCCAGCCGATCAAATCGCCGCGGCGGTTGCAACCGCGCATGACCTTACGCCGTCACGGCTGACGCTACGGCGTCGGCCGGCAAATCACGATTTCGGGAAACCGGGATTCGAAAGCGCACGGCCCAGTGGCGGATTCGCCATGACGGCAAACTAGCGCCGCGGCGCTAGC
>CAYXMO010000460.1:0-2813 GCA_964465935.1 uncultured Rhizobium sp. | reverse complement strand
ACGGCCTGCGCAAGGCGGACTTCCTCACCGTGATCGACGGCATGGACATGGACGTCGCCGAAGACATTGTCGCGCCCGACCTCAAGACCCTCGATCTCTACTGCGAGCGCGTCGCCAGCGCCGTCGGCCGCCTCTCGATCAAGGTCTTCGGCATGGAGGAGGGGCCGGGCTTCGAGCTTGCGCATCATCTCGGCCGCGCCTTGCAGCTCACCAACATCCTGCGCGACATCGACGAGGATGCCGGCATCGGCCGCCTCTATCTGCCGCGCGAATACCTCGCGCAGGCCGGCATCGTCTCGCTCGACCCCAAGACCGTCGTCGACGATCCGCGCATCGACATCGCCTGTCGGCACGTCGCCCGCGACGCGCACAAATTCTACGACGGCGCCACCGCGGTGCTGGCCAAGCGTCCCAAGGGCCGCATCGCGACGCCCCGCCTGATGGGCGCGGTCTATTCCGAAATCCTGCGCCAGACCGAAGCCATCGGCTGGAAGCCGCCGCGCACCCGCGTCTCGCTCGGCAAGCCCAAGCTGCTCGGCATCGTGCTGCGCCACGGATTGTTCGGATGAGCACGGCTTACGTCGTCGGCGGCGGCCTCGCCGGCCTCGCGGCTGCCGTGGCGCTGGCGGAGCAGGGCCGCAAGGTCGTGCTGATCGAAGGCGCGCCGCAGGCCGGCGGCCGCTGCCGCTCCTATTTCGATCCTGGGCTCGGCCTCACCATCGACAACGGCAATCACCTCGTCCTGTCCGGCAACACCTCGGTGCAGGCCTATCTGAAAAGCATCGGCGCCTCGGCTGCGCTCGCCGGCCCCGACAGCGCCGTGTTCGATTTCTGCGACGTGCGCGACAACAACCGCTGGACCCTGCGCCCCAACGACTCCGCGCTCGCCTGGTGGATCTTCGCCGCCGACCGCCGCGTTCCCGACACCGGGCCCTACGACTATCTCGCGCTGGTCCGGCTTCTGAACGCCGGCGCGGACAAGAAAATCGAAGATGTCATCCCCTGCAGCGGTCCTCTATGGGACCGCCTGCTGCAGCCCTTCCTGCTCGCGGTGCTCAACAGCGAGCCCAAGACGGCGTCGGCCAGGCTCGCCGGCGCGGTGATCAAGGAGTCGCTGGCCAAGGGCGGCCTCGCCTATCGTCCGCGCATCGCCCATCCGACGCTGGCCGCGGCCTTCGTCGATCCGGCGCTCGCTTTCCTGAAAACCAAGGGCGCCGACATCCGCATCGGTCAGCGCCTGCGCGGGCTCGGGTTCGACGCCTGGGGCCTGGCCTCGCTCGATCTCGCCGGCACGCCGATCGCCATCGGCGCCAAGGACACCGTCATCCTCGCCGTGCCGCCTTGGGCGGCGAGCGAGTTGCTGCCCGATCTCGTCGCGCCCAACGAGTTTCGCGCCATCGTCAACGCCCATTTCAAGCTCGCGCCGCCTGCGGACGCGCCCTTCATCACCGGCGTCATCAACGGCGCCGCCGAGTGGATTTTCGCCTTCGCCGACCGCGTCTCGATCACCGTCAGCGGCGCCGACGCCATCGTCGACGACGACCGCGAGGCGCTCGCGGCGCGATTCTGGGCCGATGTGGCCAAAGTGCTGCACCTTTCCGGCGCCATGCCACCCTGGCAGGTGGTCAAGGAGCGCCGCGCCACCTTCGCCGCCACGCCGCAGCAGGCGCTGCGCCGCCCCGGTGCCGCGACGCGCTGGCCGAACCTGCTGCTGGCCGGCGACTGGACCGACACCGGCCTGCCCGCCACCATCGAAGGTGCCGTGCGCTCGGGGCACAAGGCGGCGCAGTTGGCATCAAAGAATCCCTCTCCCCCTTCGGGGGAGAGGGTAGGGTGAGGGGGTGCCTGCCAAAGGCGCCGAAGTCGGTATAGTCACGCCATGAACCAGATGATCATCGGCCGCGAAGGCACCATCGCCGTCGAGCGCATGCTCGGCGACGCGACCGCGGCGCTGCTCAAGCAGCAGCGCGACGACGGCCACTGGGTGTTCGAGCTCGAAGCCGACGCTACCATCCCGTCGGAATACGTCCTCTTGGTTCACTATCTCGCCGAAACCCCGAACCTCGAACTCGAGAAGAAGATCGGCGCCTACCTGCGCCGCATTCAGTCGAGCGAACATGGCGGCTGGCCGCTCTACCACGCCGGCGCCTTCGACATCTCCGCGACGGTCAAGGCCTATTTCTGCCTGAAGATGATCGGCGACGACATAAACGCGCCGCATATGGTGCGGGCCCGCGAGGCGATCCGCCGCAGAGGCGGCGCGATCAAGGCCAACGTCTTCACCCGCATCCTGCTGGCGCTCTATGGCGAGACCTCGTGGGCGAACGTGCCGACGGTGCCGGTCGAGCTGATCCTGCTGCCGCGCTGGTTCCCCATCCATCTGTCGAAGATGTCGTACTGGGCCCGCACCGTGATCGTGCCGCTGCTGGTGCTGGCGGCCAAGCAGCCGGTGGCGCGCAATCCGCGCGGCATCCACGTGCCGGAGCTCTTCGTCGAAGGCGTGCCGGTGATCTCCCCGCGCGCGCCGCACCAGAGCGCCGGCTGGTCGTTCTTCTTCAACACCCTCGACAAGGTCTTGAAAGTCGTGCCGTGGCCGAAGGTCCTGCGTGCTCGCGCCATTGCGAAGTGCGTGTCGTGGACCACGGAGCGCCTCAACGGCGAGGACGGCCTGGGCGCGATCTATCCCGCCATGGCCAACAGCGTGATGATGTACGACGTGATGGGCGTGCCGGCCTCCGATCCCAATCGCGCCATCGCGCGCAAATCGGTCGAGCTGCTGCTGGTGGTGAAGGACGACGAGGCCTATTGCCAGC
>CAYXMO010000459.1:0-2814 GCA_964465935.1 uncultured Rhizobium sp. | reverse complement strand
GCCAGCGTCACGCCGCCCGAGCGCAGATAGTTCACGCCGATGCCGGCGACGAAATAGATGCTGCCCTCGACGCCGGGATAACGCTGATAGAGGCGGTGCTCGTCGCGCAGGTTGTAGACCAGGGTGAAGACCTTGGCGCCGTTGCCGCCGAAATCGAAGCCGACCGACGGCCCCTTCCAGAACACCTTCTTGGGCTCGACGCCCTTGCGGATCAGCCAGCCCGAGCCGTAGCGGATGCCGAAGATGAACGCGCCCGAGCCTTCGTCGCCCTTGATGTAGCCGTCGGGCAGGCCGAGGTCCTCGGTGACGCGCTGCACCGCCTTGGCCATGACCTCGGTGGTGACGCCGAAGAAGTCCGAGCCGGCCGAGACGATCTCATTGGGGCTGAAGGTGTCGTCGTTGGTGTGATTGTCGTCGGCGGCGACGGGCGCCGTGCTGAGCGCCAGCGCCGCGAAGCCGGCGAACAAGGCGCTAACCAGCCGAAGGGGTGTCATGGGCAACTCCAATGCGAATCAGTTCGTCCCCGCGTGCGCATCCTTGCCCGAAGGGGGCGGTGCAGACAAATCCGGGTAGTGACGGATCGCCCGACTTCAAGGCCTTTTGATGGCCGGTAGCGCGATTATGTAATAGCGCGCTAGGCTGGCCACACTGGCCGCATTGGGGAGAAACGGTTCATGTCCGACACGGCAATTGTCGTCGTTATCTTCGCCGCTCTCGTCCTGTTTACGCTCATCGCCGCCGTCAAAAGCGTGCCGCAAGGCCGCGAATGGACGGTCGAGCGCTTCGGGCGGTTCACGACCGTCCTCAAGCCCGGGCTGAACATCATATTTCCCTACATGGACCGCATCGGGCGCAAGCTCTCGATGATGGAAGAAGTGCTGACGATCCCCAGCCAGGTCGTGATCACGCGCGACAACCCCACCGTCACCGCTGACGCCATCGCCTTCTACCAGGTGGTCGACGCCGCCAAGGCGGCTTATGAGGTCGCAAACCTCCAGGCCGGCATCACCAACCTCTGTCTCACCAACGCCCGCACCGTGATCGGCGCGATGGACCTCGACGAGGTTCTCTCCAAGCGCGACGAGATCAACCAGCGCCTGCTCTCGGTGGTCGACCAGGCGACCAGCCCGTGGGGCGTCAAGGTCACGCGCATCGAGATCAAGGACCTGTCGCCGCCGACCGACATCACCGAAGCGATGGCGCGCCAGATGAAGGCCGAGCGCTTCCGCCGCGCCGAAGTCACCCAGGCCGACGGCGAAAAGCAGGGCGCCATCCTGCGCGCCGAGGGCGCCAAGCAGTCGGCGATCCTGCAGGCGGAAGGGCGCAAGGAAGCCGCCTTCCGCGACGCCGAAGCGCGCGAACGCCTGGCCCAGGCCGAAGCCAAGGCGACGCAGATGGTTTCGGAGTCGATCGAAGCGGGCAACGTCAACGCGCTCAACTACTTCCTCGGCCAGAAATATGTCGATGCCTTCGCCCAGCTCGCCAATGCGCCGAACCAGAAATTCGTCGTCGTGCCGATGGAATCGGCGGGCCTGCTCGGCTCCATCGCCGGCATCGCCGAGATGACGCGCGAGGCGATCACCACGCAAGTCGCCGGCGCCGCGGCGCCGCGTCCGCGCGCCGCCGCCGGCACCGTACCCAACGTTCCGCCGCCGCCCGGCCGTCCCGCCGGAACTTAAAAGAGGAGGCCGCCATGGAATCCGTCACGCAATTCCTCAACTCGCAGCCCGCCTGGCACTGGTGGGCGCTGGGCGCGATCCTGCTCGCCGCCGAGATCGCCAGCACCACGCAATATCTGCTGTGGCCCGGCATCGCCGCGCTCTTGATCGGCGTGCTCAAATTCGTCGATCCGGGCCTCGACGGCCGGCTCGCGGTGTTCCTGTTCGCCATCGTGTCGGTGGTCGCGACCGTGGTGTGGAAGCGCTCGCCCTTGGGCCGCGCCGACCGCCACACCCATCACAACCTCAACGACCGCAGCGCCCAATATGTCGGCCGCGTCGTCAAGTGCGAGGAGAATTTCGTCAACGGCCGCGGCGCCGTGCGGGTCGACGACACCCGCTGGGTCGCATCCGTGGTCGACGGTTCCGCGCCGATCAAGGGCGACATGCTGCAGGTTTCCGGCGCCGACGGCGCGGAACTCAAGGTGCAGCTCGCGCCCGGTTCCCTGATGCTCGGCGCGGCTTCGACTTAACGCGGCCTTAATTCGAAACCGTTTCGCCGCAGCGCGAAACGAGCGATGAACTCTCCACCCCCTGCCGCGTTATGGGATGTATGAGTGGCAGCTATATGAGCAATGACGACCACGACCACGCCCATCTTTCGGGCGGCGGCTGGCTCGCGCTCGCCGTGCTCCTGGGATTCCTTGCCGCGTCGATCTGGTTCGCGGTCCATGTCTGGGGCGGCATCGGCATCGTTCACATGAGCGCGTTCGGCTGGTTCGCGCTGATCGCCGGCTCGCTGATCACCATCGCGGTCGGCGGCGGCTTGATGGCGCTGATCTTCTACTCCAGCCGCAACGACTACGACCGCTAGGTCCGCGCTCGCATCCTTCGAGGCTCGCTCCGCGTCCATACGCTGTCGCTACGGACACCTCAGGATGACGTATCGCTATTCTCGTCATGCTGAGGTGCTCGGCGCACTTCGCGCCGAGCCTCGAAGCACGCACTTAGACCCCGCCCCGCGCCACGAAATGCGGATTGGTGAAGCCGTCCGCGGCGCGGCCATAGACGAAGGCGCTGCCGTCGAGCTGGGTGACGCGCCCGCCCGCCGCCGTCAGCACCGCGTCGCCGGCGGCGGTGTCCCATTCCATCGTCG
>CAYXMO010000458.1:0-2827 GCA_964465935.1 uncultured Rhizobium sp. | reverse complement strand
AGCGCACGGCGGCCTTCGATGGCCTGCCAGGCGAGGAGGACGGGGACGCCGACGACGATGTCGCGGGCGCGTTTGAGCAGCGAGATCGCGAGGCCGACTTCCGGGCCAAGCCCGAACAGCGGCATCAGCGCGGCATAGCCGGCTTCCTGCACGCCGATGGCGGCGGGGATGAAGACGGTGGCGCTGCGCAGGGCGGCGAGCAGTGCCTCGATGGCGAGACAGGAGAAGAAATCGAGGTGAAAGCCGATCAGCCGGACGCTGAGCCAGATCAGGCCGCCGGCGGCGATCCAGGACAGCAGATGGATGGTCGAGGACAGCGCCAGGCGCCCCGGCGACTCGTACATCGCGCGCATCTGTTCGCCGAACGCCGCGGTGTGCTTGAGCGCCGCGGGCAGGAAGCGGCCGGCAAGGCGTTCGGCCAGCGCGCTGCCGCGCTGCTGCAGGACGACGAAGGCGGCGATGCCGGGGACCAGCAGCAAGGTGCCGAGGATGAGGCCGTCGACATAAGGCGCGGTCGCCGCCGAACCGCGCAGCTGCGCAATGCACAGCGCGATGCCGATCAGGATGAAGACGATCTGCGCCATCAGCTCGGTGGTGACGTCGGCGATTGCCGAGGCGAAGGCGAGCGGCGGGCTGACGCCGCGCAGGATCACGGCGCGGGCGCCGATCACGATGCCGCCGAGCTGGCTGAACGGCAGGATGTCGCCGGCGCTGTCGCGGGTCTGGCGGCCGATGACGAAGGTGAAGATGTCGCGGACGCGTGCGTGCGGGATCAGCGCCAGCCAGCCGCTGCCCAGCAAGGCGACGACGGCAAGGCCCGCCGCCGTGAGCAGCGCGAAGCCGCCGAAGCCGATCTGCGCGATCGCCGCCCACACCTGCTCGACGCCGATATGGAACAGCAGCCAGACGAAGAGCGCGAGCCCGATCAGCGCCGCGGCGATGACACCGATCTTCATGGGCTTGCTATGCGGCCGCGGGCGTGAAGCATGTGGTCATGCTTCACCTTTTTTTAATGGCGCGCGGCCTTGCGCCGAACCGGTGTCCACTTCGGCGGGCCGCGCGCGTGGCCCGATGAAGCGGCGGAAGCTGCGGATCATGAACGGCACGAAGCGCGGGCGCTTGAGGCGCTTGTCGTAGATGCCCAGGCGCCGCGCATCCTCGCGCAGGCAGGTGTCCATCAGCTTGAAGACGTCGATCTCGTCGCCGCCGAGCTGGCTGGCGCCGTTGACGGTGAAGTTGTTGTCCTGCTGGCCGTTGGAGACGTCCGAGGCGATGCCGATGCGTTCGTAGATCAGGAAAATCCAGACCGCGAGCACCTTCAGCTCGAACCAGGGCCGGCGCCACAGCTTCATGTTGCGGCGATGCCAGGCGACCCAGTTGACGAAGAACAGGATGTGGCGGCCTTCCTCCTGCACCACCGGCTCGAAGGTATCGACGAGCTCGGCGGGGAAGAAGCCGGACGATTTGGCGGTCTCGAACAGGCCGAAGGCGAAAAAGCTGTCGATGCATTCGCTGTAGCCGGTGACCATGAAGGCCCATTCGGGGTCGCGCGGGCGCGGATAGGCGGGCTCGGGCGCGAGCTTGATGCCGTAGGCTTCGACCAGGTTGGAGAGCACGTAGCGGTGGCGGCGCTCCTCGAAGCCGTTGAGCTCGACCGCCTTGCGCAAGAGCGGATCGGCGATGCCTTCGGCATAAGTGCAGACGTTGAGGCCGGCGCGGTTCTCGGTCTGCACCGCGATGTCCCAGATGGGCAGCGCGGTGATGCGGGCCTTGGTCTCGTCTTCGAGCTTCGGCCAGTCGATCACGGCGGGGCGGTAGGGATTGAAGGTGTCGAGCAGCGTCTTGCAGAAGAGACGCTTGTGGTCGTCCGAGCCCAAGCGGATACGGCCCTCCGGCACGGCGGGGCCGGTGGGAACGATTTCGGGGAAGGTGAGTGCCGTCATGTTCGCGTCCGGGTCGGAACCTCGATTGTCGCAAGGGGTGTAGCCGCCGCCAAGGACAAAGGCAATTCTCTATTGAATATAATGGGTTAAGAGACCCCCTGCGGGCCTGGGGGTGTTCGTCATTCGCGGTTCTGCGCGCCATGCCAGATGGCCACGATTTCAATCGTCTGTTCGCCGATGAACCGGTACTCGATGATGTACGGTCGCAAGGTGGTCAGTTCGCGTGTTCGCGGACGCGGTCCAAGACGCCCTCGCTCGGGAAAATGGACCAGTCCATCACAAGCGGCGTAGAGCGCAGCGAGCACACGGACCGCCGCAAGGGGTTTATCCCGCGCGATGAACCGATAGAGGGCAGTGAGCTCGCGAAGCGCGCGCCTTGAATAGATTACTCGCCGCATTCAGGCGGAGGGAGTTCGTGATCGGTGCCGAGCGATTCGATCCAGCGTCGAACCGCCTCAGCCGATACGGTTCGTCCGGCCTCGATATCGGCCAAGCCTTCATCGATGGCCGCAAGAAATTCCGCCTGCTGCTCAGGTGTCAGCTTGTCGAACGCGGAGACCGTTTCCGAATTGTCTTCTTCAATCTCGGGCGCGGGCTTGGGGGTCATGGCCACGATTCTACTGCTCGGCCCAAATCGGCGCCAGAGCCGATTCGCGCTCAAGTTGTAGCTCAGAAATCCGCGAACCCGCCCTTGGCGATCGCGGAATTGCGGAAGGCTTCGACGACGCGCGGCGCCGTGAGGGCGGCGAGTTCTTCGGCGTAGCGATAGCCCGGTGCACTGCCCGCGTAAGGCCCGGTCGCCGGGTGCAGATAAAGTTCGGTCAGGCCATCGGGAAGATTCTCGATCAGGCCCAGCACGCGCGCCGGCGTCATCGCGCCGGACC
>CAYXMO010000457.1:0-2832 GCA_964465935.1 uncultured Rhizobium sp. | reverse complement strand
CACCTATCGCCAGATGGGCGCGATCGATCTCCTGCCGGCGGGCCTCGAGATCGAGATGCCGCTCTCCGGCGAGGACGGCAAACCCTATCGGTTCCTGCAGACCCTGACCGACACGACCATGACCGATGCGCGCGACGATCGCTTCGTCGCCGCGTTCCGCATCGGTTCGCAATATGTAAACAGCTACGATCGGCGCAAGCCTGAACTGCAACCGGTTTTCCACCTGGCCTATATCGCGCGCGCCGTCACGGCAGGAAGCTATGTCATGCCGGCCGGCGCCGTGATGGATATGTACGCGCCAGGGGTGCATGCCCGCACCGCCATGACGAACGTGAAGATCGCACCTTAAGGGGAGGAAGCGAGCCAGTGCCGTTGCGCGCGAAATTCGTCGTTGCCGCCTTCGCGCTGTTCGGCACGGCCTTAGCGCTCGCGGCGGCCGACACCGCCAATCCGCCGGACTTGACGCGCGCACGCAACGTCTCGCCGGAAGTCGTCGATCGTCATGGTGTACTCTTGCGCGCCTTCCTGACGCCGGACGGCTATTGGCGCATGCAGACACGGGTTCAGGACGTCAGCCCGCGCTACCTCGCCATCCTCAAGGCCTACGAAGACAAGCGCTTCGACGAGCATGCGGGCGTCGATCTGTTGGCGCTGGCGCGCGCGTCTCTGCAGTACCTCTCCGCCGGGCATGTCGTCTCGGGCGGTTCGACGCTGACAATGCAGGTCGCGCGCCTGCTCGAACCGCCGCGTGCCCATGGCGTCGGCACCAAGTTGTTCCAGATGCTGCGCGCCATCCAACTGGAGGAGCGTTATTCGAAGGACGAGATCCTGTCGCTTTATCTGACGCTGGCGCCGTTCGGCGGCAATCTCGAAGGCGTGCGCGCCGCATCGCTGTCCTATTTCGGCAAGGATCCGTCGCGCCTCGATCTTGCGGAAGCGAGTTTGCTCGTCGCGCTGCCGCAATCACCGGCCAAGCAGCGCCCCGACCGCCATGCCCTTCGCGCCGCCAAGGGCCGCGACAAAATCCTGGCGCGCATGGTGCAGGAGGGCGTCGTCGCTGAGGCAGACGCAGCACTGGCGCGGCGCGAAGGTGTTCCCTTTGCGCGTCAGGCGATGCCGCTCGCGGCGCCGCACCTGGCATCGCGTCTCCACAATCGCTTTGCGGCTACGCGCATTGAGACGACGCTCGATGCAACGCTGCAGTCCGCCGTCGAACGTATGGCGGCGCAGGAGGTGACGTATTTCGGCGATCGCGCCCAGCTCTCCATCGTCGTCGTCGAAAATCGGACGCACAATGTTCTCGCCTATCTCGGTGGCGTGAATTATTGGGGCGCGGCCGGTCAGGTCGATCTGGCGCAACGGTCGCGCTCGCCCGGTTCGGCGCTGAAGCCATTCATCTACGGCCTCGCGTTCGACGATCTCATCCTGCATCCCGCGACGATGATGAGCGATCAGCCGACGTTGTTCGGCGACTATGCGCCGAAGGATTTCGACGGCGCCTTCCAGGGTGCGGTGACGGCGCAAGATGCGCTGCGCATGTCGTTGAACGTACCGGCGGTGATGGTCCTCGACCGAGTAGGCCCGCTCGCCTTCACGATAGCGTTGCAGAATGCCGGCGCGCGACTCGCTTTTCCCTCGGGCGGCGCCACGCCCACCTTGCCCGTGGCGCTCGGTGGCCTCGGCATCAGCCTGGCCGACATGACGATGCTGTACTCGGCCATCGCCAACGGCGGCGAGGCGCGCGCGCTGCGGTATGTCGCCGATGCGCCCGCTGCGCCCGATCATCGCTTGTTCGGCAGCGTCGCTGCGTTCTACCTGAAACAGATCCTGCGCGGCGTGGCGCTGCCCGATGGCTGGGCGATGGGACAAGGTCTGGCGCGGCAACGCACCGTGGCCTTCAAGACGGGAACGTCCTACGGCTATCGCGACCAATGGTCGGTCGGATTCTCCAACGACTACACGGTGGGCGTGTGGGTCGGCGAGGCCGACGGTTCGCCCAGGCCCGGGCATGTCGGCCGCGATTCCGCCGCGCCGATTCTCCTGAAGACGTTCGAGCTTCTGCCGCGCGATGTGCACCCGGACGAGCCCGCGCCGCCGGGAACGCTCCTCACCAATGCGACCGATCGACTACCGGCAGCGCTGCGCATTTTCCGGCGCGACAGCGCGCCGGCAGCGGCGCAGGAGAGCGTTGTGCCACCGCCCTCGATTTCCTATCCGCCGAACGGCACGCTGCTGCCGTTGCCGGCCGCCGCCGCCAAGGACCGCACCATCGTGCTCAAAGCCGATGGCGGCCGCGCGCCACTGACATGGCTGGTCAATGGACAATTGCTCGGCAATTTCGATCGCTTTCAGCCGGTGCTCTACACGCCGGACGGCGAAGGCATGGCGCGCTTTACCGTCGTCGACGCGCAAGGCCGCAGCGACTCGGCGCAGGTCCGTTTCAAGAAGATGCACTGACGCGACGGCGCATGCTGGTCGAGGTGCGCGCAACTGCGCCTTGACGGAGCGGCCGGATTGGGGTGGGAAGAGAAACAATGCCGCGCGATCCCGAAGCCGTCCGTCACGCCGAAGTTCTCAAAGAAGAAATCGACATCGCGCACGACTTCCTGCGCGTTACCACACCGGCGGAGCGCCGCCGCGCCTTTGCCGTCCTCTTCATCAGCCTGGTGTGCATGGGCGCCGGCCAGACCGTGCTGTTCAACATCCTACCGCCATTGTCGCGCCAACTCGATCTCTCCGCCGTGCAGACGACGACCATCTTTGCCGTCTCGGCCGCAGTCTGGGTCGTCACCTCGACCTATTGGGGCAGAAAGAGCGATCACTGGGGGCGAA
>CAYXMO010000456.1:0-2834 GCA_964465935.1 uncultured Rhizobium sp. | reverse complement strand
GCCGCCGTCGCCGCCCGCATGCGCAGTGTCACCGCCGCGCCCGGCACCGCGCTCGCGGGCCGCGCCAGCCACCTGCTCGGCGCCGCCGAGCTTCGCCTGATGCATGTCGGCGGCGCGCTCGATGCTCTGACGGCGGCGCAGAAGGCCTATCACGCGGCGGGGATCGAGGCCGGCGAAGCCCAGGTCCTCGACACGCTCGGCATGGTGCATCAGGTCATGGGCAATGAAAGCGCCGCGCTGGTGTCCTACGCCCATTCGCTGGCGCTGAAGCAGCGGCTCGGCGACCGCGCCGGCATCGCGATCACCCTGGGCAATCTGGGGCGTTATTGCGCGCTGCTCGGCCGTGCCGACGATGCGCGCGGCTTTCTCGGCCTCGATCTCGACATCGCGGAGAGTCTGGGCGACGTCCGCGGCCAGGCCCGCGTCCTGATCGATCTCGCCACGCTGAACCGTGACGCCGGCGACCGCGCCGCCGCCGACGAAAAGCTGCAAAAGGCCCATGCCCTCGCGCAAGGTGCCGGCTTGCGCCAGCTCCAGTTCGAAGCCTCGCTCGAACGCGCCTTGACCGCGAACGATGCCGCCTTCCTAGAACAGGCGCGGACCGAGGCCGGCGTCGCGCCGTCCGACTACGACCGGCTGATGCTGGGCTGGGCCGAGGCGCGTCTGACCGCCGATGTCGCCCGCGCCACCGCGCTGCTGCGCGAAGCCGTGCAAGGCTTCCAGGATGCCGATGTCCCGGCGCTGGAAATCGAAGCCCGCCTCGCGCTGGCCGAACGCCTGAAAGGCAGCGAAGCGGAGCGCGAGGTCCTGATCGCGCTCAAGCGCGCCCGCGAGCGCAGCCTGGCGCGCTACCGCGTGCGCATCGGCGAGGCGATGGAGCGGCTGTCGCTCAGCGAAGGCGTCGCCGAGGAAACCGGCAAGCCGATCGACGAGAACCCGTCGGGCGCGGTCGACGGCTACATCCTGCGCAATCGTCTCGGCGGCGGCACCTTCGCCACCGTGTGGCGCGCCTTCGACGCCGAGCGCGGCCGCGAAGTCGCGCTCAAGATCGTCGATCTGGAATCGCGCTACGGCAAAGCCGAGCGCGAGCGCCTGCTCGATTCGGCGCGGCTCGACATGGAAGCCGCCAACCGCGCCCGCCATCCCGGCCTCGTCAAAGTCTACGCCATGGGCCGCGACACCCGCGGCAACGTCTATCTGTCGGTCGAATTCATCGCCGGCAGCGATCTGCGCGAAAAGCTCGACGGCACGCCGCCGCGCGACCGCAAGCCGGCCTGCGCCACGCTCGCCGACATCGCCGAGGCGCTGGCGGCGCTGCACGGGCAGGGCGTCGTGCACCGCGACCTCAAGCCCGAGAACATCATGCTGCGCGAGGACGGCTCGCCCGTGATCGTCGATTTCGGCATCGCCCATATCGCCGGCCAGGACAGCAAGCCCGGCTCGGTGTCGCGCGGCTCGCCGGAATATTTCTCGCCGCAGCAGGCGCGCGGCGAAGCGCCGGCGCCGTCCGACGACATGTATGCCTTCGGCGTCATCGTCTGGGAATGGCTGCACGGCCAGCGGCCCAATGCGCGCAACGGCCCGGTGCGCAAGACCTCGCTGTTCGGCGGCCACGCCCCACCCAAGTCGCCGGACGATCTCGCCGCCGATTTGATGGATGCGAAACCTGAAAACCGCACCACCGCCGAGCAGGCGGCGCGCCTCTTGCGGAGCTTCGCGGCATGATCGACGGCTACGATCTGGACCGCGACGTCGCCGCCATCGCGCGGGCGCTGAAGGAAGACATGCCGGAGGCGGCGATCTTCTATTGCGGCCGCGCCCTGGAGGTGACCTCGGCGCGTGCCGTCGCCGCGCTCAACCTCGATCCCGGCAACCAGGTCTTCGCCAATCTCGACACGCTGGAGCGGCTCTCCTGCATCTCGCGCCCGGCGCTCTTGCTCGGCCACGCCTTGCGCCGGCTCTCCAACGACGCCCGCCACATCCTGCGCCCGCTGTCCAAGCACGATGCCGATTTCGCGGCGCTATGCCTGGGGCCGTGGCTGCAATGGTATCTGCAGGACTTTTTCCTCGGGCCGCGCAGCGCCGCCGAGCCCGGCCTGACCTCGCCGCTCGCCGCCGGCACCGCCGACGAGATCCTCGCTCTGCTGCGCCAGGCGAGCGCCAGCGGCGAGGACGTTTCCGCCCGCCTGCTGCCGCTGTGCAATGACGGCATCGCGCATTTGCCCGCACTGTCGGCGATGGTGGCCGAAACGCTGATCTCCTGCGGCCACAACGACGCGGCGCAGCGCGTCCTCGCCGCCGCCCTTGCCGCGGTGCCCGACGATCTGCGCCTCAACCAGCTCTACGCGCTGGGCCGCCGCCGCGCCGGACATCCGGACGAAGCGCTGGCGCGGCTCAAGACGCTGTCGGCGCGCTATTCCGAGGACGAGGAAACGCTCGGCATCACCGCCGGCGCCCTCAAATCGGCGGAGGAGCTGGCGCCGGCGCTCAAGCTCTATCAGAAAGGCTGGCAGGTCAGCCGCGAGCGCAATCTCTATCTCGGCCTCAACGCCGCGGCGCTGCTGCTGTGGCTGGGCGACGCGCCGCGCGCCAAAGCCCAGGCGCAGCACCTCGTCGACGCTTTCACGGCGCGCGGGGCGCAACTCGAAAAGGCCGGCATCGCGGTACGGCGCGACTACTACGACCTCGTCACCGAAGCCGAAGCGCGCCTGATCGCCGGCGAGACCGCCGCCGCGCGCGCCCTCTACGCCCAGGCGTTCACCGCCTATGCCGCGCGCAAGAGCGACATCGAAGGCTCGAAGGCCCAGGCGAATCGGTCGCTCGCCTTGCTCGGC
>CAYXMO010000455.1:0-2844 GCA_964465935.1 uncultured Rhizobium sp. | reverse complement strand
TCGTCCGCACACGGAGCAAATCCGCGTGATCAAGGTCGAAAAGCCCGTGGTCAAGCTCGTCCAGGCGCCGGCGATTCCGGAAGCGATTTCGGTGCGCAGCACGTCGACCAACGCGGTGCTGGCGCGCCTGCTGCAGGAGCACCAGTGCCTCTCCGAGGTGATGTATTACGAGGCGCGCGGCGAAGGCGAGGACGGCCAGAAGGCGGTCGCCGAGGTCGTGTTCCACCGCATGAACACCGGCAATTACGGCCATTCGATCTGCGCCGTGGTCTATGAGGGCGCCAGCAGCGGCGCCTGCCAGTTCTCGTTTGCCTGCGACGGTTCGCGCGACGCCCATCACGAGGCCGGCCCATGGCGCGAAGCCCAGGCGCTCGCCGCCGCGATCATGGCGAACGAGGAGCAGCTCGAGAACGCGACCGGCGGGGCGGTGGCGTTCCACACCTCGGCGGTGCAGCCGGCATGGTCGGGCTATGTCCGCACCGTGCAGATCGGCAACCACATCTTCTACCGCCGCGGCCATGCAAGGCTGAGCGGGGCGTAGAGTCCGTGCGTGCTTCGAGGCCGTTCATACGCTGGTGCTATGAGCCGCTCGCACCTCAGCATGACGAGAGTGGAGTTTTCTTGAAGTCGTCACCCTGAGGTGGCCGCGCAGCGGCCCTCGAAGGGTGACGTATCTCAGAAATTCACCCTTCGGCTGATCGCGCCGTCGACCATCATGTTGATGCCGGTGGTGAACGACGACGCCGGACTTGCCAGGAACACCGCCGCGTTGGCGATGTCCTGCGGCGTCGCCATGCGGCCGGTCGGATTGCGTTCCATCGCGCCCTTGAACACCGCCGGCATGCCCTTCTCGATCTGGTGCCACACGCCGCCCTCGAAATAGACGGTGCCGGGCGACACGACATTGGTGCGGATGTGCTTCTTGGCATATTGCCGCGCCAGGCCTTTGGCGTAGTGGATCAAGGCCGCCTTGATCGGGCCATAGGAGCTGGCGTTGTCGGTCTCGGCGGCCGAGACCGACGAGATGATCACGAACGACGCGTCGCCATTTGCGGCTGCCGCCTTTTCCAGGAACGGCTTGGCGGCGTCGAAAGCGTTGACCATGCCGAGCACGTCGAGCTTGAAGTTCTGCTCCCAGGAATCCGGATCGGGGCCTTGCGCCATCGCGCCGGCGTTGGAGACCAGGATGTCGATGCCGCCAAGCTCGTCGCCGGCTTTCGCGATCCAGGCTTTGAGCGCGGCGCCGTCCATGATGTCGACCGAGGCGCCCGTGGCCTTGACGCCCTTGTCCTTCAGCGCCGCGACCGCGTCGCGGACCTGTTCGGCATTGCGGGCGCAGATCGCGACATTGCCGCCTTCGTCCGCCAGCGTATCGGCTATTGCCCGCCCGATACCGCGCGTGCCGCCGAGGATGACGGCGTTCTTGCCCTTGAGGTGAAGATCCATGTGGGTCGCTCCGATGCTGTGAAGGTGCAGCTTAGCCGCGCGGCGGCGCTCAATCCATCGCCGTCGGGATCGCGTCGATCGCGGTGACGTAAAGCGCGACTCCGCCGTCGCGGCAGAAACCGTCGAGCGTGGAAACGGGAGCCGCCGCGTCGCCCGGCTTGGCCGCGGCCGTGGCGCGGTCGGCGAGGTCCTGCAGCCGCCGCGCCCGCTCGGCGCAGGATCGCAGCCGCCCCGATGCGGTGACGAATTGCGGATGGGTCGAAAGGCCGGCGAGGAGCTTTGCGTCCTTCGCCGCGACGCCGATCATGCCGTCATGCGGATGCCCGGGCGGGCGCGCCGTCGCCAGGCTGCCGGCGTCGCGGTAGAGCGCACCTTTCGCGAACAGCGCCCGCAGGCGCAGGCATTTGTCGGCATAAGCCTGCGGTGCCGCGAGCACGGCTTCGAAGCTGGCGGCGACCGTTTCGCTCTTGGTGCAGGTGTAGTCGTTGGCGGTGATCGCGTCCCATTCCGCCTGCGTCGGCGCGACAGGCGCGGCTGTCGGCGTGGTGCAGCTGGCGAGGGCCGCGGCCAGGAGAAACGACAAGGTGGCGCGCCGGTTCATGGAACCCATGCAATCAGAAGTCGAGGCGCAGGTCGAGACGCTCAGCACAGCGGCTCGAAGTAGAGTTGCGATTTAACCGTCGGATCGCAGTCCGGCAACCACCAATCGTCGGCGCTGCCGTCGGTATGAGCGAAACAGTACACATAGGCGTGGTCGCTGCGGCAGTAGTCCGCGCGCAGGAAGGTCAGGACTTCGCCGGCAGCGAAGCGCGTGCGGCCTTGCACCAGGTCCTGCAGCACGCGGTAGCGCGTGCCAGCAGCGAATAGGCCGCGGCGCGGGTTCTCGTGCGCCGGCAGCCAGTATTTGTGCTGGTCGGGAAAGAAGCAATCCGGCGCATGCGACGGCAGCGGCGGCAGGAACAGCGGCCGGAGGGCCAGGGCGGTGAGGGCCAGAAGCCCGCAGATGACAAATGCAATGCTCACGACGATCAGCCGTCGAAATCCAATCCAAGATCGAGATTGGGCGCGCTGTGCGTGATGCTGCCCGCCGAGATGTAGTCGACGCCGGTCTCGGCAATGGCGCGCACGGTGGCGAGCGTGACGCTGCCCGAGGCTTCGAGGGTGGCGCGGCCCCCGGTCAGCATCACCGCCTGGCGCAGCATGTCGGGCGCCATGTTGTCGAGCAGGATGGTGTCGACGCCCAGGCCGAGCGCTTCCTCGAGCTGGGCCAGCGTGTCGACTTCGAGTTCGATCTTGGTCATGTGGCCGAGGCCGGCACGGACGCGCTCGATAGCGGGCTTGATGCCGCCGGCGGCGATCAGATGGTTGTCCTTGATCAGCACCGCATCGTCGAGCCCG
>CAYXMO010000454.1:0-2854 GCA_964465935.1 uncultured Rhizobium sp. | reverse complement strand
GCCGGCGAGACCGGGCTCGGCGTGCTGCAGGCCGCCGCCGACGCGCACAAATACGGCATCGGAGTCGACTCCAACCAGAATTACCTGCACCCCGGCACCATGCTGACCTCGATGATCAAGCGCGTGGACGTCGTGGCGTACAACGCGCTCAAGGCGTCCGCCGCCGGCAGCTGGAAAGCGGGCTATACGATCCTGGGGCTGAAGGAAGGCGGCGTCGATTGGGCGCTCGACCAGTTCAACGCCAAGCTCATCACCCCCGACATGAAGAAGAAGGTCGACCAGGCCAAGGCCGACATCATCAGCGGCAAGATCAAGGTGCACGACTACGAGAGCACCAACTCCTGCAATCTGTGACACCAGCGCATGGCGGACGGGGGCACGCCTGCGCTTGAGCTGAGGGGCGTCGAGAAATTCTTCGGCCCCGTGCACGCCAATCGCGGCGTCTCGCTGTCCATCCCCAAAGGCTCGATCGCTGGCATCATCGGCGAGAACGGCGCCGGCAAGTCGACGGTGATGAGCATCGTCTACGGCCTCTACGCCGCCGACAGCGGCGACATCCTAATCGACGGCGAGCCGGTGAAGGTGGCGAGCCCGCGCGATGCCATCGCCAAGGGCGTCGGCATGGTGCATCAGCATTTCATGCTGGTGGACAATTTCACCGTGCTGGAGAACGTCATCCTCGGCGCCGAGGCCGGTGGCATGCTGAAACCGAGCCTTGCCAAGGCGCGCAGCGAATTGGAACGGCTGGAGCGCGAATACAATCTCAAGGTTGCGCCCGATGCGCTGGTCGGCGATCTGCCGGTCGGCGAGCAGCAGCGGGTGGAGATTTTGAAAGCGCTCTATCGCGGCGCGCGCATCCTGATCCTCGACGAGCCGACCGCGGTGCTGACACCGCAGGAAACCGACCAGCTCTTCCGCATCCTGCAGGCGCTGAAGGAGCGCGGGACCACCGTCATCCTGATCAGCCACAAGCTGCGCGAGATCATGGCGGTGACCGATCTCGTTCATGTCATGCGCCACGGCCAAGTCGTCGCCAGCCGTCGGACCGCCGACACCAATCGCGAGGACCTTGCCGAACTGATGGTCGGGCGCAAGGTGCGTCTCGCGCTGGACAAGGCGCCGGCCAAGCCGGGCGCGCCGCTGATGGTCGCGGATCGGCTGAGCGTCGCGGGCAAGGGCGGGGCGCCATTGCTCGACAATGTCAGCTTCACGCTGCGCGCCGGCGAGATTGTCGGCATCGCCGGTGTTTCGGGCAATGGCCAGACTGAACTGCTCGAAGTGCTGTCCGCGATCCGTCCACCGACCTCGGGCACGCTGACGGTCGGCGAGCGCAAGATCACACCGGCGCGGCCCGGCAATCCGAGGCTGATGCGCAAGCTCGGCGTCGCGCATGTGCCGGAGGATCGCCACCGCTACGGCATGGCCGGCGATTTCACCGCGAGCGAGACCTCGATCCTCGGCGTGCAGCGGCAAGCGCCGTTCGCGCGGCGCGGGATGCTCGACTACCGCGCCATGGATAGGCATTGCGCAGAGCTGATGCAGCGTTACGACGTGCGACCGCCGCGGCCGCAGCAGCGTGCCACCGCGTTCTCCGGCGGCAACCAGCAGAAGCTGGTGCTGGCGCGTGAGACGGCGCAGGAACCGCGCATCCTGCTGGTGGGCCAGCCGACGCGCGGGGTCGATATCGGCGCCATCGAGTTCATCCACCGCCAGCTCGTGGCGCTGTGCGATTCCGGCTGCGCCATCCTGGTGGTCTCGGTCGAACTCGACGAAGTGATGTCGCTCGCCGACCGCATCCTGGTCATGTACGCCGGCCGCATCGTCGGCGAAGTCGAGGCCGCGAAGGCCGACGAGCGCACCCTCGGCCTGATGATGGCCAATGTCCATGAGGGGACGGCGGCATGAGCAACGGCAAGCTGCCGCTCTGGGTCGACATCGGCGTCATTCCGCTCGCGAACATCGTGCTCGCCTTCGGCGTGGCGGCGCTGGTCGTGCTCGCGGTCGGCGCCAGTCCGCTCGATGCGCTGAACTACATGATCAGCGGTGCGCTCGGCAGCTCCGAAGCCATCGGCTACACGCTCTACTACGCGACCAACTTCATCTTCACCGGCCTGGCCGTCGCGGTGGCGTTCCATGCCGGGCTGTTCAACATCGGCGGCGAGGGCCAGGCCTATCTCGGCGGCCTCGGCGCCGGGCTCGCGGCGCTGGCGATGGACAATGCGGTGCCGCCGGTAGTCGCCATCCCGCTCGGCGTCGTTGCGGCGGCGGGTGTTGGGGCGCTGTGGGCCGCGATTCCGGGCTACCTGCAGGCCTATCGCGGCAGCCACATCGTCATCACCACGATCATGTTCAACTTCATCGCCGCGGCGATCATGGTCTATCTGATGGTCAACGTGTTGATCGCGCCCGGCTCGATGTCTCCCGAGAGCCGCGAGTTCACCACGGCGCAGCTGCCGGTGATCAGCGACATGTTGAGCCGCTGGGGCTTCGCGGTGGACCAATCGCCGCTCAATTTGTCGCTGCTGCTGGCGCTGTTGTGCTGTGTCGGGGTGTGGCTGCTGATCTGGCACACGCCGTTCGGCTACGAAGTGCGCGCCATGGGCTTTAATGCGAACGCCGCCGTCTATGCCGGCGTGAACCCGAAGCGCCTGACCGTCATCGTGATGTGCATCTCCGGCGCGCTGGCGGGGCTGGTCGGGGTCAACGAGATATTGGGCGTGCATCATCGCCTGCTGCTCGACTTCGCCGCCGGCTACGGCTTCGGCGGCATCGCGGTGGCGCTGATGGGGCGCAACCATCCGCTCGGCATCGTGCTGGCGAGTCTCCTGTTCGGCATCCTGCAGCAGGGCGGCAC
>CAYXMO010000453.1:0-2858 GCA_964465935.1 uncultured Rhizobium sp. | reverse complement strand
ATCCAGCGCACGCGCCTGCCCGACGGTGGCATCATCTCGCGCATCAACGACGTGACGGCGCGCAACGCCGCGCTGCGCGAGCGCGACCAGCTTTCGGCCCGTCTGCAGCAGGCGGCCAAGATGGAGGCGATCGGCCAGCTCGCCGGCGGCGTGGCGCACGACTTCAACAACATCCTGGGCGCGATCATGGGCTTTGCCGGCTTCCTGGCGCAGGATCTGCCCGAAAACTCCGAGCAGCATCATTTCTCGGCGCGCATCCTGTCGGCGGCGCAGCGCGGCAAGGAGCTGGTCGACCAGATCCTCACCTTCGCCCGCACCCGCGCCGGCGGCGGCGACAGCACCGATCTCAGCCGCGCCCTGCGCCAGACCGCCGAGCTGGTGAAGGGCTCGTTCCCGTCCTCCATCGCGCTCGATCTCGCCACCGAGGCCGGCGGCATGGCGGTGGCCTGCGGCGCCTCGCGGCTGTCGCAGCTGCTGCTCAATCTGTGCATCAACGCCCGCGACGCCATCGGCGAGAAGCCCGGGCATATCGCGCTTAGCGTCGCGCGCGTCGCCGGCAGCGAGCCGGTGCTGCTCGCCGGCCGCCAGGCCGCGGGCGAGGTCAGCGTCGGCGAAGCCCATGCCACCACCGACTATGCCCGCATCCGCGTCGCCGACGACGGCGCCGGCATCGCGCCCGAAATCCTCGGCAAGATTTTCGAGCCGTTCTACACCACCAAGGACCGCCAGCGCGGCACCGGTCTCGGCCTCGCCGTCGTCCATGGCGTCATCGAGTCCTGCGGTGGCTTCGGCCATGTCCGCGCCCAGCCGGGGCAGGGCACCGAGTTCACCGTCTATCTGCCGCTCGCCGCGCCCGAGCCGGCGGCAGCGGACGACGAACCGCAGCGCAGCGGCCAGCCGCACGGCAGCGAGAGCGTCCTGGTCGTCGACGACGAGCCCGACATCGTCGATATGATGGTGATCGGGCTGGAGCGCCTGGGCTACCGTGCCGTCGGCGTCAGCGATCCGCGCGAGGCGCTGGAGGCTTTTGCCGAAGACCCGCAAGCCTTCGACATCGTCGTCACCGATCTCGTCATGCCGACGCTGCGCGGCACCGAATTGATCGCCAAGATCAAGGCGATACGTCCCGACATTCGCACCATTCTATGCACCGCCTTCAGCGACGGCGTCGCCGCCGACAACGCGCAGGCGCATGGCGCCGACGCGGCGTTCCGCAAACCGGTGATCGCAAGCGCGATCGCCGGCTGCATCCGGGTCCTGCGTGGCAAAATGGTGTGACGGTGTGTGCTGTCCGCAACCGCAGGATGAGCTATAATGTTTCCGCCATGAGATACGAGGCGCAATGAAGATCCTCGTCGCGGACGACCATCCGCTGTATCGCGAGGCTGTCATCACCCAAATCCGCCGCCTTCACCCGCAGGCGGATGTGGATCAGGTCGGAACCTTCGACGACATCCTGACTGCGGCGCGGACCGATCGTGCGCCTTACGACCTGATGCTCGTCGACTTCCACATGCCCGGCATGATGGAGCCCGGCATCGCAAGGCTGCATGAGACGTTTCCCGGCACGCCGATCGCGGTGATCTCGGGCACCGCCAACAGCGAGGACGTGCGTGCTTCGGTCCGCGCCGGCGCGCGCGGCTTCGTCTCCAAGACCGCGACCGCCGACCATCTCGCCCACACCATCCAGCTCGTCCTCGCCGGCGGCACCAGCGTGCCGGCCGACATGCTGAGCGCCGCGCCGCTGGCGAATGTGCAGCCGACGCCGGCCGACACCAGCCCCGAATGGCTGAGCAAGCTGTCGCCGCGCGAGCGCGAAGTGCTGGCCGCGGTGGCGCGCGGCATCTCGAACAAGCAGGTCGGGCGCGAGCTCAACCTCGCCGAGGTGACGGTGAAGCTCCATCTGCGCGCCATCTTCCGCAAGACCGGCGCCAAGACGCGCTCCGAAGTCGCGGTGCTCGCGACCAAGGCGGGGATTGTGTAGTTCCGCGCTGCCATCCTTCGAGGCTCCGCTACGCGGAGCACCTCAGGATGACGCAATTGCAATTTCACCGCTCTCGTCATGCTGAGGTGCTCCGCGAAGCGGAGCCTCGAAGCACGCACGAGCCGCTGCGTACTTCCCCTCACATCCTTCCGTATATGACGACTATCCCTCTGCACCCGCGCAATTCTACGCAGGGGCTCGTACAAGCGCCGCCTCACGGTGGGGTGGCGGGCGTGTCGGATTCGGAGAAGATGGCGGCGTTGGTCGAGCTGGCGGGCGCCGTGGCGCACGAGCTCAACAACATCTTCACCGCCGTGACCGGCAATCTGTCGCTGCTCGACGAGGACCTGCCCGGCGACGCCGATTCCAGCGCCCGCATCGGCGAGGTGATCCGCACCGCCCAGCGCGGCATCGTGCTGTCGTCCAAGCTCCAGGCCTTCGCCGGCCGCCAGCCGCTCAAGCGCAAGCGCGTCGACGTGGGCCGCCTGGTCGGCCGCATCGTGCAGGACCTTCCGGCGGCGCAGCTCAACGGCGTCCATCTGCGCGTCTCGCTGGCGCGCGAGGAAGCCGCCAGCTTCGTCGACGACGACAAGCTCGGCGCTTCGGTCGAGGAGATTTTGCGCAACGCGCTGGCGGCGATGCCGAACGGCGGCCAGATCATCGTCGAGACCCGCATCCATGCCGCGACCGCCGAGCCGGCGAAGAACATGCCGGCGCTGCGTCCGGGCCGTTACGTCATGATCGCGGTCAGCGACACCGGCAAGGGCATGGAGCCGCACATCGCGGCCCGCGCCGTCGATCCGCTCTTCACCACCAAGACGCCGGGGATCAATGCCGGCTGGGGCCTGTCCAACTGCGCCGGCTTCGTGCGCCA
>CAYXMO010000452.1:0-2860 GCA_964465935.1 uncultured Rhizobium sp. | reverse complement strand
TGCGGGCCGGTGTAGTTGTTCTTCTCGTAGCCGTCATGGAAGACGCCGAGGGCGGCGACGCGGATGCCGAGCTCGCCGTCGATGATCGGGACGTTGACCATCAGTTCCGGCTTCATCGTGTTGTAGGTGCCGTAGTCGAACGAGGCACGCGCCTGGAACTCGTCGAGATTCGGCTTGGTGGTGATGACGTTCACCGCGCCGCCGGTCGCGGCGCGGCCGTAGGAGGTCGACTGCGGGCCGCGCGCGACTTCGACGCGGTCGACGTCGTAGTACTGGCCGGTCACCAGGTTCGGAGCTTCGAGATAGATGTCGTTCTCGTTCTGCGCGATGGCGGCGCCGAGACCGAACTGGGTGGTGATGCCGCGGATCTGGAATTGCGCGCCGCCGAAGTTCGACTTCGTGTACGTGACGGTCGGGACGTGGAATTGCAGGTCACGGAAGCTGTTGACCTGCTTCGACTTGAGGTCCGCGCCCGTGAGCGCGGTGACCGCGATCGGAACCGTCTGGATGTCTTCCGCCTTGCGTTCGGCGGTCACGACCACGGTCTCGATCTGCGCGAAGGCAGGAACCGTGAAGGCGGTGGATACCAGCAGCGCGGCGACGAATTTGGCGTTCTTATGCGACACGAACGAACCTCCCCTGCGGAATGAACCGGGCTTATGACCGGAATTATTCATTGATCAATGAGTGATGCCTGCGAGCAATTTTCTTGTCAAAGAGATTTCATCGTATGTTGAATATTGGTTGGCGTGTGTGGCCACGCGGCCACGAAACAAAGGCTTAATGGTGCGCTGCAACAGGTTAATTCTGCCGGGCGCCTTCGCGATGCAACCGATTTTTTGTCAGAAAATCATGGACGTAACCGTCACAAACTGCGCTGCCGACACTTGGGGGTGCAGGCGATTCATGTAAGCTTCGTAACAACGACAACAACGGTAATCGTTCCTTTTGGGGGGAAACGATTATGCAGGGAGTTGCCCCTGTTGCGGGGCGTAAAGAGCGGGACCGTCCGGCGCGTAAGGCCCGGCGTCCATTCCGGCGGGCACTGTTGGAGGATAAGTCCTCCAAACGGACTCAACGCAGCTTGGCCACAAGCGAACGCATCCTTGACGCGGCGGAAGAACTCTTCGCCAAGCACGGCATCTATGGCGTGACGATGCGCGAGATCGCCGAGCTCGCCAATGTCGACACCGCCCTGCTGCATTACTACTTCGAATCCAAGCGCGGCGTGTTCGACGCCGTCTTCGCCCGCCGCGCCGACGTCCTGAACGTCGAGCGGCTGCGCGAATTCGACCGCTACGAAGCAGAGAATGCCGGCCGCTACGAGCTGGACGCCATCATCGCGGCCTATATGCGCCCGATGTTCAAGCTCAACCGCGAAGGCGGCCAGGGCTGGCGCAACTACTGCGCCTTCGTCGGCAACATGTCGTCGGCGCCCGAGCTGGCGGCGATCTTCGCCGAGAAGTTCGATCCCGTGCTTAAGCGCTTCTTCGCCCTGCTGCGCCGGGCGATGCCGCAAGCCAGCGAGACCGACCTGTATTGGAGCTATCACATGTTCTCCGGCTCGCTGATGGTCGTGAACATGGCCAATGGCGCGATCGAGCATCTGTCGGACGGGCTGTGCCATGCCGAGGATTTCGACGAGATCGAGCCGCGCATGGTCCGCTATACCGCCGAGGGCTTCCGCACCGTGTGCCAGCCCCCGATGCGCAACGGCGGCTCTGCCTAAAACACAACCGAAACAAGGGCTTGCCGGAACGGTTGACTCGCGCCTGCGGCTGTTCGCATACTGGAACGAATAGGGAACAATAATGCACGACCTTGCGCGCAAACTGGCCGGGACCCGTCAGCTCCTCGACCCCATTTCGGGCGAGAGCCGCGCCTTCGTGCGCTGCCCGCTGGGCCATGCCGGGGCCGACGCGGCCTTGCGCGGCGGCATCGCGCGCGGCGCCGTGCATGAGGTCTTCGCCGGCGACACGAGCGCCGCGGCGGCCGGCTTCGTCCTCGGCCTTGCCCAGCGCGTGCGCCGGGCCAAGCGGCTGCTGTGGATCCGCCAGGACTTCTCGGCGCTCGAACATGCCGAGCTCTGCCCCACCGGTGTTGCCGAGCTGGGGATCGATCCCGCCGCCTTTGTCCTGCTGCGCGCCGCCCATGCCGAGGACGCGCTGCGCGCCGGCGCCGATGCCTTGAGCTGCGCCGCCCTGGGCGCGGTGATCGTCGAGATTCCGGGCAACCCCAAAATCCTCGACCTCGTCGCCTCGCGCCGCCTGGTGCTGGGGGCGCAGAACAAGGGCGTCACGGTCTTCCTGCTGCGCCCGTCCGCGCAAGCCGAGCCGAGCGCAGCCGAGACGCGCTGGCTGATCCGCAGCCAACCATCGGCAGAGACCGAAGACTGGGGAGCCCCGCGTTTCGCCGCGAGCCTCACCCGCAACCGGCACGGCGAGACCGGACATTGGGACATGGAGTGGTGTTGTGACGATGGAGCTTTTGCACAGCCCGCACAGGCAGCGGCGCATCCTCGCGCTGTGGCTGCCGCGCTTGCCGTCCGACCGGCTGCGCCGCTGCGGGACTATCGACAGGCGGGATAGGACGCCGCTCGTCCTCTCGGTCAAAAGCGCCAACGCCCGCATCCTCTACGCGGTGGATGGGACGGCGGCGCGGCTGGGGCTGAAAGCCGGCATGCCGCTGGCCAGCGCCCGCGCCATGGTCGGCGATCTGAAGATCGTCGAAGCCGATCCCGCCGCCGACCGCAAGACGCTCAAGGCCATCGCCGACTGGTGCGACCGTTTCTCGCCCTTCGTGTCGCTCGATCCGCCGCACGGCCTGGTGCTGGACATCACCGGCGTCAGCCATCTGTTCG
>CAYXMO010000451.1:0-2864 GCA_964465935.1 uncultured Rhizobium sp. | reverse complement strand
CGGCGCTCGACGCGCTGCAGGCCGCCGATCCCAGCTTCGTCTCCGCCGACGCGCACCTGCTCTACGCCCGGGCGTTGGAAGGGCAGGGCAAGACCGATGAGGCGCTGGCCGAATACCGCCGCGTCGTGCCGTATTATTCGGGCGAGGAAGCCCGCGCCCGCCTCGCCATGCTCTTGGAGAAGAGCGGCGCCCGCGACGAGGCGCGCGAGGTCTACAAGCAGATCGTCGCCCTGCTCGACGGCGCCCCGCCGCGCTACCGCCGCGACCAGAAGGAATGGGGCACCCTGGCCAAGCGCGCCCTGCGTTAGTGCAGGGCGCCTTGTAGGTCGACGAGATAATAGACCCACACCGCGATCATCAGGATGGGACTGACGATCTGCACCCAGCGATTGCGCGACACTGCCGCCGTGATCGCGACGGCGAGCAGCGGGATCACCGCGATGTTCTGCGCCGCGTATTCCACGACGTTGAAGTTGCCGGCGTAATAGGTGTTCATCGCCAGCGCCATCACGCCGGAGCCGACGAAGGCGCCGATATAGTTGCGCGACTGGCGGGCATGGAACGCCGGCAGGTCGAGCATGCCTTCGCCCGGCACTTCGGGGCACACCAGCGCCGCCTGCAGGTAGTCGGCGAAGGAACCGGCGAGTACCAGCGCGATGCTGACCATGCTCCAGGCGGGCACGCTGCGCATGTCCCAAAAGCTGATCCAGTCGATCACCAGCACCAGCAGCGCATTGGCCATCCAATAGGCGTGCAGCCAGGAGAAGCGGACCCGCTCGCGATTGGCGATCAATCGCGCGACGGTCGTCAGCAGATGCGCGATGGCGAGCGCATAGACGAAGGACAACAGCGAAATGACATGCTCGAACGCGCCCATGGCGAATCTCTCTAGGCCTCGCAAAGTGCCGCCTCGTATTCTTCCTGCATACGCAACCAGCGCGCCTCCAGATCAGCCAGCTTCTTCGCCGCGTCCGCCCGCTTCTTCGACACCGCCTTGCCGCTTGCGGGCCCATGGCGAGAAGCAGGGTTGTTAGGGGAGAGGACGTGAAATCAAATGAAAGCCGAGGGTGCCATCGTATTTGGCGAGCAAGATTGCGATGAATACGGCCCAAAGAATGCTGGCCAGCGAGCCGATGAGAAAATATTCGGCTGAAAGTCGTTCGTCGAGCTCTTTGTAGCGGGCCACGGTCTTTAGCGCGATGACAGCGGTGACGATATCCCAGCTGTTCATGAGTAGACCGGCGACGATCAAGGACCTCTCCAAAAGTCCAATGTATCTGCCGGCGAGGACACTGATTGATGCTGCGATCCCCTCATCGGACGGTGGCGCAGACGGTGCGTTTTTGGGTGTTTTCGGCACGCCGCTATGGTCGAGCAGAAAGCGAACGACCCCATTGCCCGTCTGCCACAACAATGGGATGGCAATCAGATAGATCGAAATCTGAAGTATCGGGATCATGCGGATCCCATCTCCTGATCCAATAGCGAGAGCGCGAATTCGATCGCTTCCATTTGCTTTTTGTAGTGCGTCCACTTCGCCGCTTCCAGGACTTTGTAGACGGAACGAACGCCAACGCCCATTTTTTTTGCCGTCGCAGCGATTGAGCTTCGCCGGCTGAGACGAATGTACCGACTCTGCGTCGGGGTCCAATCCTCCTCGATTATCGTGAGCGATAGCCCCACGGCATCGAGAAGCCGTTGGCGTGAAGGATCGTTGTAGATGGAAAAACGGTAGACGTTCGGTTCGCGTTTGTCGTTCACGATCCTGCGCGCCTGCGCCAATCCGCCCCCCATCATATTCCACGCATTCTTCGTATTTATCTTTGTGTCTAGATTCACGACACCAAGCACAAACCGGCAGTGGACATTCTTTTCGAGCAAATCGGAACGCAGTTTTGTGATTATCTCGAAGCCTTTGACCGTTTCTTTCAGGAGGCCCTGAAATTCGTCGCCCAATGTTATGGTTAGAGGCGAGAGCAGAGCGGCGCGGTACTTCCTGTTGGCGGCTTTTATGGCGAGGTTGAATTCTCTGCTTAGTTCGCCTCCCGATCGTCGACTTTCGCTGTCGATGATGTCGCCCATGATGACCGCAAGCGTTTGGCCTGCGGTTCTTGGTGCCGTTGCGCGCGGCGTCAGCTTGCTGTGTCTGTCCCGATGGCGGCTCATTGTGCGGAACTGTACCATTTTCGGGTCATTTTGCAAGATCGCACTGGATGTCCCAATATTGGGTCACATCGCTGCGATGCACCGTTATTGGGACAGGACACTAACGGCAGAAATTCAGCCCTCGGCCAGCGCCGCCTCGTATTCTTCCTGCATCTTCAGCCAGCGCCCCTCGATGTCAGCCAGCTTCTTCGCCGCGTCCGCCCGCTTCTTCGACACCGCCTTGCCCTTCGCCGGGTCCTTGCTGAACAGCAACGGATCGCTCAGCGTCTTGTCGAGCTTGGCGAGCTCGGCGTTGAGTTCGGCGATCTGGTGCTCCGCCGCTTCGACCTTGTCCTTCAGTGGCTTGAGCTGCCGCCGCCGCTCGGCGCCGTCGCGGCGCTTGTCGGGCTTGGCTTCGGGCTCGATCCGCCGCGCCGGCGCAGTGTCGCCGCTCAAGAGGAATTTGCGGTAATCGTCGAGGTCGCCGTCGAACGGATGCACCTCGCCGTTCGCCACCAGCAGCAGGCGGTCCGCGGTCGCCTCGATCAGGCGGCGGTCATGGCTGACCAGCACCACCGCGCCGTCGAAATCGTTGAGGGCGCTCAAAAGCTCGCCGCGGGCGTCGATGTCGAGATGGTTGGTGGGCTCGTCGAGGATGAGCAGATTCGGCTTGTCCAGCGTCGCCAGCGCCAGCATCAGCCGCGCCCGCTCGCCGCCCG
>CAYXMO010000450.1:0-2870 GCA_964465935.1 uncultured Rhizobium sp. | reverse complement strand
TCCGGCGGCGCGGCGGCGGCGCCCCGGCGGCGCGGGCGGGGCCGGCGGGCGCGGAACATTGGCGCTGGCGATGGTGAACACCAGCAGCAGATCGAGGAAGTCGAGCGGAAAGGTGTGCAGCACCTCGGCTGCTACCGCCATGATATAGGCGATCGACAGCGCCCCGGCGATGCGGGCGACGTCGGTGCTCTCTGCGGCGGTCTCCGCTGCCGTCTGATCGGTCATTCCAGCTCAATCCACTCCACGCCTGCCCATCGGTCCGCGTGCAAAAGCCCGCGGCGGCAGGCGAGCGCAATACGCAGTACTCCCCAGTATTATCGCTGCTGCGCGCGGTCCACGAAATAGGTGCCCAATATGGGTATACCTGCAAAGGCCTGAACTCATTCATCAAAACAGGAATTACCAACCGGTAAGGATTGGATGAAAAGCTGTGCACCACCTTCCATCGCGGTGCCCGGGAACCAATCGCAGCGCCCGGCGCTTGGCATACTGAGGCTGAGGCGAATTGCATGACCACGATCCAAGACCATCGTGCCGAAGACAGCCGTCCGCTCTGGTTGCCGCACCCCGCCCTTCTGGCGTTCATCGCCGTCCTGTGGGCCATCGCCGGCGCGGCCCAGGGCCTGGGCTGGCTGAGCCCCTGAGCGCCGCCGGATACCGCATCTTTACGCCGCCTGGGCCAAGGTTTCCGTTCGCTTTCTGATACCGGTTCCCGTGGCCCTCGACCGCAGCATCCGCTCCCTCACCGCGCTCGGCGCCGCCTCGACCAGCCGCGTCCTGAACCTGGCCGCCGTCGCCGCCGCCAATGCCGACAATCCCGAGCACGTGGCGCGGCCGCTTTTCGCCTCGCCGGCGCTGAACAGCGCCATCGTGCTCAAGCACCGCATCCGCGCCGACGAGAGCTACATGTTCGTCGACGACCGCCTGGTCGCGACCAAGGTCATCGTGCCGTTCGACTCCGCCAACCTCAAAGCCGGTGGCCGTTCCTTCTTCGTCGGCCAGCGCGGCTATCACGACACGCTGCACGAACTCGGGCGCTACGACGCCCGCCCGATGGAACGCGACTTAAGCATCCTGCGCATCCTCGACGCCTTGCCTTCGCTCGACCCGTTCCTGCTGCGCGAGCATCTGCGCAGCAACGCCGTCCACTGCGCCGACTGCTATTTCGCGATCTCGGAGGCCGACCGCCAGGAGATGCAGGACCACGCCGTGGCGCAGATCCGCCAGCTCATCGCACTGGCGACCGGCGGCGGCGGCCACGAGCAGACCAAGCGGCTGGTCGAAGCCCTGCTCTCCAACCAGGTCGACGACAAGCTGGAGCCGCTGCGCCTCACCCTGATGCTGGAGCCGGAGGATTTCCGCGAAGGCATTTTCAGCTGGCGCGGCTTTCTCTATTACAAATGGAGCATGGAAAAGCTGTGGCCGCAGATCGTCGCGGTGCTGCATGCGATCCGCGACATGCAGCCGACCGGCGCGCTCGGCCACGACGCCAAGGCGTTCCTGCAGTCGAGCCGCCAGGGCATCGTCGAGCGCGTGCGGGTCTCGGGCCAGTCGGTGCAGAAAATCCTCAGCGTCTACGACGCCGCCTATGCCGATCTGGTGCGCAACGGCGCGCCCAAGACGTTCCGCGAGTTCCTCTTGAGCGCGCCGCATCTCTTCGTCGATCTGGGCGAGAAGATGGGCACGATTTCGCACATCGCCAGCTTCTGGCGCTTCCGCTTCCCCGACACGAACATCCGCACCGTCGACGCGGAGGAGCTGACGCTGATCTTCCGCGACTTCAACGCCGGCTTCACGGCGCAGACGGTGTTTGTGTAGGGCCGAACCTTTTCCTCCCCCCCGTTGTTACGGGGGAGGGGGACCGCGAAGCGGTGGAGGGGGCGGCCGCTGGGCGCCGCTCCGCGGCGCTAGGCCCCCTCCGCCTCGCTGCGCTCGGCACCTCCCCCGTAACAACGGGGGAGGACAACTACGTCCTGTTCTGCTGCGCTTCCTGGCGCTTCTTGTAGTCGCCGCGATCCACCGACTCCGCCATCTCCTTGCGCCATTGCGCCGTGAGCCGCGTGCGCGGGATCGGGTAGCGGTCGCCCAGGAAATCGGCGGCGCGAACGCGGTCGGTGCGGAAGCTGCGGAACGCCTTGCGCAATTCGCACCACGCCACGATCACCCGCACCAGCTCCCAATAGCTCACCGCGATCGGCCAGATCGTGCGCTCGCTGGCGCGGCCCTGCTCGTCGGCATAGGCGATGGCGATCTTGGTCTGGGCGTGGATCGCGGCGCGCACCTTGGCCATGTCGACGCTGTCGCTCTGGATCTTGCGCCATTGCGGCGACACCAGCGTCGAGTCGAGCGCCAGGGGCTTCAAATGCGCCGGCACCACCGCCCCGATCTTGGCCACCAGGTCGCGCGCCGCGCGCGCCAGCGCTTCGTCGCCGCGCCCCATCACCCATTGCGCGCCCAGCATCGCCGCCTCGATCTCGTCGGCGGTCAGCATCAGGGGCGGCATGTCGAAGCCGTCCTCCAGCACATAGCCGATGCCGGCCTCGCCGCGAATCGGCACGCGCTCGGCCAGGAGCTGCGAGATGTCGCGATAGATCGTGCGCAGCGAGGTCTCCAGCTCGCTGGCGATGTCGCCGGCGGTGATCGGGCGCCGCTTGCTGCGCCTCAAAATCTGGATGATCTGGAAAAGCCGTTCCGCGCGTCTCATGGCCGCCATCCTGTTCGACGCCCCCATCCTGCTGCCAGACTGCTGACAACAGGTTGTCAGCAGTCGAAGCTTAAGAAAAGCCCGGACGGCTACAGGAGCGGCCCCATGATAACGCTTTACGGTTTCGGCCCGGCTTTCGGGCTTCCCGACCCCAGCCCCTTCGTGA
>CAYXMO010000449.1:0-2871 GCA_964465935.1 uncultured Rhizobium sp. | reverse complement strand
CGAACCAGCCGCAGAAATAGCTGCGGCAGATGGGAAAGCGGGTCTCGTAGATGCCGCAGCCTTGCGCCGTGCAATGGCGGCAGGCGACTCCGGGCGCCTTGCGCAGCTGCGGCGTTTCGATGGCGAGCGCGGTGCAGCACACGGTGCAGTCGCCGCAGGAGCGGGTGGCGGGCATGCCCGAGCCTAGCATGCGTCAGAGAAAGGCGCGCGCGCCGAGCTGGAACTGCGTATCGCTGCGGTTCGCCGGCGTGCCTTCGAAGACGTATTCGCGGCGGCGGCTGTCGAGCGTGACGATCTCCGCCGTCAGACGCAGCCAGTCCTTGGCGTTCCAGATCGCCGCGGCGGTGAAGGCATGGCCGTCTTCGTTCATCAGCGTGCCGCCGCTATTTCGGATGTCGAACGCTTCGGCGCGGGCGCTGAGGCGCCAATCGCCAAGGTCGTAGCTCGCCAGGACGAAGGCGGAGCGGAAGCGCGTGACGAAGGATGGGGCATAGCCGATGGTGGTGTCGCCGCTGAGGCCCTGGGCGAGGACCGTGGCGCCGAACAGACGGCTGCGCAGCGACAGGCTCCAGAATTTGGTGCGCCAGGATGCATCGCGCGCCGTCGCGGCGTCGGGATCGGCGTTATTGTCGTAATAAAGAACGCCGGCTTCGCCGAGACCGAAGCCGCTCCAGCGCAGCTGACCGTAGCCGCCGACATGGCCGTCGATGTTCTCGAACATGCCGGTGCGCGACGGCACGGGCCTGCCGAACAGCGCCGCGGTGGCGTCGGGGATGCGGACGCGCTCGAACAGGCCCATCGGGCGGTCGTCGAGCGACCAGCCGCGCGCGGCGATGAGCACGCCGGCGGGCTCGTTGCAGCAGAGCAGCGCCGCAGTGGCGGTCAGCGTGCCCCAATCGCCGCTGTGCACGAGCGTGCCTTCGCCGCCGATGGTGCGCAGTTCGTCGCCGACCCAGGAATTGATCGCCGACGGCGTCAGCGTGTAAGGGCTGGTCCAGCCCAGATCGTCGTTCTCCAGCGACACCGGCGGGAAGAACGCGCCGGCCTTGACCGACCAGCGCCAGGCGCCGTGCGCGGCAGGACGCCAGCTTGCATAGGCTTCGAGCGCGTCGATGCCGGCGGGCTGCTCCGGCTCGATCCGCAACACGGCGACGGCGTGCAGATCGTCGGTGACGGCGTAGGTCGCCTGCCCGACCGCTTCGACGAAGCGCAGATTGGGCGAAGGCTGGCGGGCACCGAAGCGGAATTTTCCCAGGCCGCCATCGACCCAGCCGCGCGACGCCGGCGGCACGACGAGGCGCGCGTCGAGATAGGCGTCGAAGGAGACCTCCGCAGCCTGGACATGACCGGCAAGCGCAAGACATGCGCCCGCCGCGAAGGCGAAGCAGGTGCGCATGACGCGAAGCCTACGCGCCACACATTAAGGATGGCTTTGGATTGGATGAAGGCGCGGTAAACGGAGGTTCCCGGTGGCCGGCCCTCGCTTGACAGAGTATGGTTGAACAACCATAATTTCCCGATGCCGCAACCACCGCCCAGACCGGTCGAATGGGTTGGATCGAGCTATCGGGATTTCGTCGAGTTCCCCGACCGCGTGCAGGATATGATGGGCTATGCCCTGTATGTGGCGCAGATCGGCGGGATGGATGGGTCGGCCAAGCCGCTCAAAGGATTCGGCGGCGCCGATGTCGTGGAGCTGGCCGAAGATCATCGCGGCAGCGCCTACCGGGCGGTCTATACGGTGCGTTTCGCGGCGGCGATCTACGTGCTGCATGCCTTCCAGAAAAAGGCGAAGGCGGGCATCAAAACGCCCAAGAGCGATATCGAGCTGATACGGCGCCGGTTGAAGCTGGCGGAAGAACATTACAAATCGCTTGTGAAAGACAGGTCATGACGAAAAAGAGCCACGAGACCGAAATTCGCCGGGGCAGCGAGAACATTTTCGCCGACCTGGGCTTTCCCGACCCCCAGACCCACCTGCTCAAGGCGCAGCTCGTCGCCCGGGTGCAGGACATCATGAAGGCGCGCGGCCTCAATCAAAGCGAAGCGGCGCGGGCGATGGGCGTGACGCAGCCCGACGTGTCGCGGATGCTCAAGGGGCTCTTCCGCGACATCTCCGTCGAGCGCATCATGCGCATGCTCACGCGTCTGGGCTGCAGCGTCGAGATCAGAGTCAAGCCGGCGGGCGCGAAGCCGCGCTTCGCAGCGATTCATCTGGAGCCTGCGGAATAGCCCGGCTCTAGCGCAGATTCCCGCAGAAGCGCTGGATGCGGCGGCAGGCTTCTTCCAGCGCCGCCGTCGAGGTCGCGTAGGAGATGCGGAAGAACGGCGACAGCCCGAACGCCGCGCCATGCACCACCGCGACGCCTTCGGCTTCGAGCAGCTCGCTGGCGAAATCGGCGTCGGTCGCGATCGTCTTGCCCGAGGGCGCGGTCTTGCCGATCAGCTTGCGCACGGAAGGGTAGACGTAGAACGCGCCTTCCGGCGCCGGGCATTCGATGCCCTTGGCCTGGTTGAGCATCGAGACCACGAGGTCGCGGCGCGCCTCGAAGATTTTCTGGAAGCGCGGGATGAAATCCTGCGGCCCGTTCAGCGCCTCGACGCTGGCCCATTGCGAGATCGAGGCCGGGTTCGAAGCCGACTGCGACTGCAGCTTGGCCATCGCCTTGATCAGCGGCTCGGGTCCGGCGCAATAGCCGATGCGCCAGCCGGTCATCGAATAGGCCTTGGAGACGCCGTTCATGGTCAGCGTGCGCTCGTAAAGGCGCGGTTCGACTTCGGCGATGGTGCAGAATTTGAAGCCGCCATAGACGAGATGCTCGTACATGTCGTCGGTCAGGATCCAGACCTGCGGATGCCGCAAGAGCACGT
>CAYXMO010000448.1:0-2872 GCA_964465935.1 uncultured Rhizobium sp. | reverse complement strand
TCGGTCGTGTCGGGGATGATGCCGTGGCCGGCGCCGGCGCACGGGTTGATCTCCTTGGCGTCGAAACCTGAGCCGCCGGCCCCGACGAGACAGTTCAGCGTGTGATGCAGATGCATGCGTGCGGTCTTGAGGTCGGTGGCGGCGGCCGAGTACTCGACATGTTCGATGGCGGTGACGATCTCGCCGCGCGCGTCGGCGAGCGCGGGAGAGGCGGCGAACGCCAGCGCGACGAGCGCGATCGATGCGATGTGTTTGCGCGACATGTGCGGCTGTCCCCCTGAGGCGGGCTCTACGTAGCATCCGCCGTGCGCGGGCCGATAGCGCGGCGCGATCACGAAGGCGCGAGAATGACGGTTTAAGCCGGCGGGAAGGTCTCTACACTTGCGGTAGGCTGACCGACGCAGCCTGTCGCGGCCGCCCACTTGGATCGAAAGGGAGAACCTGCCCATGCTCTCACGCGCACCGCTGCGGATCGTCAAGGACCGCGTCCGCGACAGCCGGCACTGGGATCGCTACACGCCGCGGCCCGGCGATGTCGTCGTCGCCACCGCGCCGAAGGTTGGCACGACGTGGACGCAGCGCATCGTCAGCATGCTCATCTTCCAGTCGGCGGCGCCGGTGCCGATCCTGCAGATCCATCCCTGGGTCGATTGCCGCTTCCAGATCCCGATCGAGGCGATGATCCCGATGCTGGAAGCGCAGACGCACCGCCGCGCGATGAAGTCGCATTTGCCGTTCGACGCGCTGCCCATCTATGACGAGGTGAAGTACATCCACACCGCGCGCGGCGGGCTGGATGCGTGCTTCTCGTTCCACAATCACTTCCTGAATTACACGCCGCGGTCGACCGCCAACCTCCAGCGGATCGCCGATCTGGATGGCGACACCAGCCCCCCGCCGCCGATGCCGCAGGACCCGCGCCAATTCTTCCTGTCGTGGATCGAGCGGCAGGACGATGCCGTCGTGCCCGTCGCCCATGCGATCTTCGACCTCGAACGCAGCTACTGGAGCGAGCGCCGGCGCGAAAACCTGCTGCTGGTGCACTACAACGACCTGAAGGCGGATCTGTCGGGCGAGATGCGGCGGATCGCGGCGTTCCTCGGGATCGAGACGCCGGCGGCGTTGTGGCCTGAGCTCGTCGAAGCGGCGACGTTCGAGAAGATGAAGGACGAAGGCGCGGCGCTTCTGCCCGGCATCGAAATGGCGATCAAGGGCGGGCATCAGACCTTCATCAACAAGGGCACCAATGGACGGTGGCGCGATGTGCTGACGCCGGAGGATATCGCCCGCTACCGCGCTCACGCGGCGCAGGCGCTGCCGCCGGGCCTGAACGAGTGGCTGGAGTATGGGCGCCGGGGTGGGGAACCGAGGGTGATGGGGGCGTGAGGTTGGTCGGGCTGGCGCGCGCGCCGATAGCGCGACACGATCACGAAGGCGCGAGAGTGACGATGTAAGACGGCGCGAGGCACAGTTCACTTGTCGAAGCGGCGAAACGCGGCTTCGACATCGGCATCCGAGGCGTAGTTACCGCTTCGGACCTGCGCCAAACCTTCGAGCACCGCCGGCAGATGCGCGGGATCGATAGCTTCCGCCTCGGGTTCGGGGGTAGGTTTGTTGTTCGTCACGCCGCTTTCACCTTGTCGACCAGCCTGTTCCAGAGTTCGTCGACCGTTTCGAGCAGCAGGCGCGCCCGGGTGGCGACGAAAACCAGCGCCGCGATTTCCTCATCGTGGTTGGTATCGATCAGTTCGATGGCGCGGACGAAATGGCCGGCGTGGCGCAGGGGCTCCTCCATGTCCAACGCGAGACTGAGGACGGCCTGCAGCGCCGCGCGGCGCGGACGCGTCGACCTCCGGACGCGCTTGGACGCACGCCGCCGCCCACGGTTCGCCACCGGGTGACTCCTGTGATAGGGATTTGACCAGACGAGGCAAGCAGTACCACAGAGATTCACATTGGTCAATAAAATACCAAAAGATATTTCTAGTACCTTCGCAATCACTGGGGGACAGATGCGCGCGGCCCGCGCCTTCCTGCGCTGGACGGCAAACGACCTCGCAAAGGCAGCTAATGTCGGCGTGATGACCGTTCGCCGCGCAGAACGCGAGGATGACGCGCCTAGGAACATGCTGATCAACAATATCGAAGCCATTCGCCATGCGCTGGAAGCTGCGGGTATCGAGTTCATCAATGGCGACGCGCCGGGCGTGCGGATGAAAGCAAAAAAATCGCGTTCGCGGTGAGGCGCCGGTTATTGCGCCGCTGTCCGCTCGCGCAGTTCACCGGCCTCTTCGAGCGTCATGCGCAGCCAGTCCGGGCACATGTCGTAGCCGTTGGGCCAGGTCGGGGCACCGTGATCGAGCGCGACGCGCGCAAAGTAGGCAGGATCGCGCAGGGGGTCGAGCATCGGGCCAAGCCGTTTCACCAGATCGGTGAAGTCGTGCTCGCCCGTCACGCCGTCCTGGAAACGAACAGCGAGGCGGAAGCCGCCAAGCGGTTCGATCTTCGTCAACTTGTTCAACATCGAGGGCAGGCGATCTTCACTCATAGCGCGATTTTAGCAGAGGGCGATGGATCGCGGAATCCCTTTCGAAGGCGCGGAAGCGCCACCGCCCCCTCACCCTAACCCTCTCCCCCGCTGAAGCGGGGGCGAGGGGACTTTCTGAGGTGATTGGCTAGATCGACACCAGACGCGCCACCTGGGTCCCCTTCCCTCGCCGCTTCGCGGCTCGCCGGGGATGACAGTGGAGCGGGACTGAGAGATTGCCCTCACCCGAAATCGCTTTGCGATTTCGACCTCTCCCGCACGCGGGAGAGGTAACGATGCCTAGTTGTCCAAGAAGCTCCGCAGCTTCCGGCTCCGGCTCGGGTG
>CAYXMO010000447.1:0-2881 GCA_964465935.1 uncultured Rhizobium sp. | reverse complement strand
GTCGACGGCGGCGACAGCGTCGTGGAGTTCGCCGGCGAGGGCACCGACACCGTGCAGACCGCGCTCGGAACCTATTTCCTGCCGGTGAACGTCGAGAATCTGACCTACACCGGCGTCGGCGCCTTCGTCGGCACCGGCAACGCCGACGCCAACGTCATCATCGGCGGCGGCGGCGCCGATATCCTCAGCGGCAGCGGCAGCGATGACACGATCGTCGGCGCCGGCGGCAATGATGTGCTCGACGGCGGTAGCGGCAACGACGCGATGCAGGGCGGCGCCGGCAACGACCTCTATATCGTCGACAGCGCCGGCGACGGCATCGTCGAGTTCGCGGGCGAGGGCACCGACGTCGTCCGCACCACGCTGTCGGCCTACACGCTGGGCGCCAATCTCGAGACTCTGGTCTTCATTGGCTCGGGCGACTTCACCGGCGTCGGCAACAGCGCCAATAACGGGATGTCGGGCGGCGCCGGCAACGACACGCTGACCGGCGGCACGGGCAATGACGGCCTGGCCGGCGGCGCCGGCAACGACCGCTTCATCTTCGTCAAGGGCGACGGGCTCGACACCATCACCGACTTCACCGCCGGCGACGCCGGCGGCGACGTCATCGCGCTCAGCGGCTATGGCGTCTCCGATTTCGCGGCGCTGCAGCCCCTCATGAGCCAGTCCGGCGCCGACGTCCTGATCGCCTTCGACGCCGCCAACCATATCACGCTGCAGCACGTCACGCTGTCGCAGCTGAACGCCGCCGATTTCAGCTTCGGCTGATGTGACGGTTCCATGAGTTCCCGCGGCCCAATCTGGGCCGCGACAACTTTGCACTGCGAAAGGATTGGTGGAGCTCAGCCTCGAATACTGTGTAGTATCGGTATTCCCACAGTCGAGGCCTACAGTGCGGAACATTTCCAGCTTCGGTTTGCAGTATACGCCCACCTACTCGAATGTGAGCCAGGGGCAGGCGACCTCCTTCTCGGCGATGCAGTCGTCGCCTTACGATCTCATCATCACGGACGGGGCGCCGGGTGGAGCGCCCGAGACCGCGACCATCGACGACACGCAACTCCATTCGCTGCAGCAGCAGGGGCGCACCGTCGTCGGCTATGTCAACGTCTCTGTGACGGACGATAATCGCGCCTATTGGAAATCCGATTGGACTGACAACCATCACGACACCGGCACGCCCACGTCAAACGCCCCCGATTGGCTGCTGAATTCCCAGGTTATCCGGGACGGCGACGGTAATGTCGTCGCCCATCTCGCCAACTACGAACTAGCCAGCTGGCAGAAGATCGTGGTCGACCAAGCCAAGGCCCTGGTGACCCGCGGCTATGACGGCGTTTTTCTAGATGACGTTGATCAATACAGTTCGCGCACGGGTGAAACCGTCGCCCAGCGCGCTTCCGAGATGATAGACCTGATCAAGGCGGTGACGACTGCTATCCACTTGATCAATTCCAATGCTTATGTGGTGGTGAACGGCGGTGCCATGGTGGCCGAAAAGTCGGCGAACGCCACGGAAAGTCAGAAATTCTTCGGCGCGATCGACACCATGCTGCTCGAGAATCCCGACTCGACCACGATGCAGTACGCCCTCGCCAATCTTCAGGGGCAGCTGCCGTTGCTGACGCTGTTCAGTGCCGACTCCGACGCCGCGAAGCTCCAGGAGGCGATGGACGCCTATGCCCATGGCCTGGTGCCGTATGTGGCACCCAGCCAAGGCTATACAACGCTCGGTACCTTCGTGAATCCTGGAACCGCCGGCAACGACACGCTCACCGGTGGCGATGGCCCCAACAGGCTCAACGGCCTTGGCGGCAACGACACCATCTTCGGCCTCGGCGGCGACGACACTTTGCATGGCGGCGACGGCGACGACGTGCTCGTGGGCGGCCCCGGCAACGACACGCTCAACGGCGATGCCGGCGTCAACGCCGCCAGCTATGCCGACGCACCCGGCGCGGTGCAGGTCGATCTGTCGCTCACTGGCCCCCAGAACACCGGCAACGCCGGAACCGACACCCTCGCCAACATCCAGATACTGATCGGCTCGGCCTTCGGCGACACGCTGAAAGGCGGCACGGCAGCCGAGACGCTGATCGGCGGCGCCGGCAACGACACGCTGCAAGGCGGCAGCGGCGCCGCCAACACCTTGCAGGGCGGCCCCGGCAACGACACCTATGTCGTCGCGGCGGCGGGCGACTCGGTCATCGAGCTGGCCGGCGAAGGCACCGATCTGGTCCAGACCGCGCTCGGCGCTTTCACCTTGCCCGCCAATGTGGAGAACCTCACCTACACCGGCGCTGGCGCCTTCACCGGCGTCGGCAATGGCGACGCCAACGCCATCACCGGCGGCAGCGGCGCCGATACCCTGATCGGCAAGGACGGCGACGACACGCTGAGCGGCGGCAGCGGCGCCGCCAACACGCTGCAAGGCGGTCCCGGCAACGACACCTATATCGTCGCCGCGGCGGGCGATTCGATCGGCGAACTCGCCGGCGAAGGCACCGATCTGGTGCGCACCGCGCTCGCCAGCTTCACGCTGCAGGCCAATGTCGAGAACCTCACCTACACCGGCGCCGGCGGCTTTACCGGCGTCGGCAATGGCGGCGACAACGTCATCACCGGCGGCGCCGGCGCCGACTATCTGATCGGTGCCGGCGGCAACGACACGCTGATCGGCGGCACTGGCGCCGCCGACACGCTGCAGGGCGGCACCGGCAACGACATCTATGTCGTGACCACCGCCGGCGCCTCGATCGTAGAGTTCTCCGGCGAAGGCACCGACCAGGTGCGGACCTCGCTGGCCAGTTACACGCTGCAGGCCAATGTCGAGAACCTGACCTACACCGGCGCTGCCAATTTCACCGGCGCGGGCAAC